>NZ_JBEOSB010000018.1:0-235671 GCF_040302705.1 Streptomyces sp. NPDC097640 | reverse complement strand
GGTTGATAGGCCAGATATGGAAGCCGGGTGACCGGTGGAGTTGACTGGTACTAATAGGCCGAGGGCTTGTCCTCAGTTGCTCGCGTCCACTGTGTAGGTTCTGAAGTAACGAACTGTGTTGTTGCCGGTTTGTTTTCTTCATAGTGTTTCGGTGGTCATTGCGTTAGGGAAACGCCCGGTTACATTCCGAACCCGGAAGCTAAGCCTTTCAGCGCCGATGGTACTGCAGGGGGGACCCTGTGGGAGAGTAGGACGCCGCCGAACAATTTTTACAGAGAGAGCTCTGTCAGGAACTTTGTTTCCCGACAGAGCTCTCTTTTTGTTGCGCTGCGGGCCACTCGGTGTTCATGTTGCCTGGGCACGATGCCAGTCATGGGGACTCCTGCGGACGAGCTGTTGCAAGAGCTCACCAGGTCGGGCGTACGACCGGGTGACGAGGTGGTGGTGCCGTCGTACGGCACCGCCGAGGCCGCGGAAGCGGTGCTGCTGGCCGGGGCCCGGCCGGTGTTCGTGGACATCGAGGCCAATACCTTCTGCATAGACCCGGCCGCGGTCGCGGAGGCGCTCACGCCCCAGACCGTTGCCATCATCGCGGTGCACACCTTCGGACACCCCGCCGACATGGTCCGCCTCGGTGAACTCGGCCGACGGCACGGTCTGGTCGTCATCGAGTACGGGGCGCGGCCCGAGCCGGCCTCGGAGATACTGCGCCGGCAGGCGAACGCGGCTTATCTGGACGGGAAGTTGCGCGGCGTGGTCATTCCGCGGGTGGCTCCGGGAGCCCAGCACACCTATCAGCAGTACGTGGTGCGTGTGCCGGGCAATGGCAGGCCGGACCGTGACGCCTTCGCCCGCACGCTGCGTTCCCGCGGTGTGGTGTGCCATGTCCCCGTACAGACGCCGGCTCATCGCACCGCGCGGTTCCGGCGGGATTTGTGGCTCGCGGAGACCGAGCGGGCCGCCGATGAATGTCTGGCGCTGCCCGTCGACGCGACTATGTCCCGGCGGGAGTTGCAGCGTGTGGTCTCCGCCTGCAATGCGCTCGGCGGGGTTCTCCAGGTGGCGGCTTGACCGCGGCCATTGGGGCGGCGGTACGGAGCACCCTGATCTTCGGGGTATGATTTATTCCGTCGACGCGCCCCAATAGCTCAGTCGGCAGAGCGTCTCCATGGTAAGGAGAAGGTCTACGGTTCGATTCCGTATTGGGGCTCTCCATTTCACGACGCAAGGCCCTCGCCGATCGGCGGGGGCCTTAGTCATGTCTCGGGTCATGTCCCGGATGGTTTCTGAGGGTTGCTCAGGAGTCCTGCGGCTCGGGCACGCGCATGGCGAGAATCGCCATGTCGTCGGACGGCGGCTGGGCCGCGAACCGCTCGACGGCGCGCAGCACTCGGGAGGCCACCGCGCCCGCCGTAAGACCCGTGCAGGTTGTCAGTACGTCGATGAGGCCGTCGTCGCCGAGCATCCGGCTGCCCTCGCGGCGCTCGGTCACGCCGTCGGTGACGCACAGCAGGACATCGCCCGGCGCGAGGGTGACGGTCTGCTCGTACAGTTCGAGGTCGTCCATCACGCCGAGGAGCGGCTGGGGCTCGGCAGCGGCCTCCACGGTGCCGTCCTGGCGGAGCCGCAGCGGCAGCGGATGGCCCGCGCAGACGACCTTCAGCAGGGCGCTGCCGTCCTCCTGGGGCCACAGCTCCCCGTAAAGGAGCGTCAGAAAGCGGCTGCGGGCGCCCTCGTCGAGGATGGCGGCGTTGAGGCGCTCCAGCACCGCCGGGCCGCCGAAGCCCTCGCGGGCGAGGAGTCGCAGGGCGTGCCGGGCGAGGCCGGTGACCGCGGCGGCCTCCGGGCCGGTGCCGCAGACGTCGCCGATGGCGAAGCCGTACGCGCCGTCGCTGATCGGGAAGAGGTCGTAGAAGTCTCCGCCGACCTCGTTGCCCTCGCCCGCCGCCCGGTAGATGACCTCGACCTCCACGCCGGAGACATCGGGCAGTTCGGGCGGCAGCAGGCTGCGCTGGAGGGACTGGCTGATGGCGGTGCGCTCGGAGTACAGCCGGGCGTTGTCGAGCGCGAGGGCCGCCCTGCGGGAGAGGTCTTCGGCGAGTTCCAGGTTCTCCTGGCGGAAGTGGCCGTCGGTGGACTTGCCGAGGGTGAGCATGCCGATGACGCGGTTGCGGGCGACCAGCGGCAGCACCACGGTCTCGCCGCCGACCGCCGAGGCGGTGGCGAGCGAGGCGCTGGGGCCCGAGGACGGGCGGGCGGCGTCGCCGAGGCTGAGGCCGCGCAGTGAGGTCCGCAGCGCCGCGGCGTGGGCGGCCTGGGAGGGGGCGGTCCACAGGCGGGCGCCGCCGGTGCGGACCTGCTCCGGCGGGTCGATCTTCGTCAGCAGGGCCTTGAGACCGTCGATGCGCTCTTCGTCCTCGTGCAGGACGTAGGAGAGCTCGGGGTCGGAGGCGGGGTCGGCCACGGTGTAGACGGCGCACCAGTTGGCCAGCGTGGGCACGGTCATCTGGGCCATGAGGGCGAGCGTCTGGTCGCGGTCGAGGGTTCCGGCGAGCAGATCGGAGGCCTCGACGAGGAAGGAGAGGGAGTTGCGGCGCAGCCGCTCCAGCTCGGTGAGGCGGGCGCGTTCGACGGCGAGCGCGATGCGGTCGGCGGCGAACTGAAGCCGCAGCGCCTCCTCGTTGCTGTAGCGGGCGGGGGCCTCGGCGGCGACGCCGAGCGAGCCGGTGAGCCGGCCCTCGACCTTCAGCGGGACGGTGACGACCGAGCGCAGGCCGGTGTTGGCGAGGAGCGGGACGGCGCCGGGCACGACGGACAGATCCTCGTGGACGGCGGGCATCCGGGCGGAGCCGTAGCGGCCGGTGCCGGCCTCGACGGGGACGCGGGCGAAGCGCTGGCGCGCCGAGGTGAGCCCGGTGGAGGCGCGGACCTCCAACTCGGTCTCGTCGTCGGTGGCGAGCAGCAGATAGGCGGCGTCTCCGTCGAGCATGTCGCGGGCGCGCTCGACGGTGCGCTGGAGCAGCCCGTCGAGGTCGTCGGGGGCGGGCGAACCGAGGGAGACCTCGAAGGCGTCGGCGGCCGTGCCGCGCTCGGCCATGTCGGCGGCGTCGGGCCCGGGGCCGCGCTGCGGGCTCTGGAGCACCGCGCGCTCCCGCTCGCGCACCAGCAGGCAGACGGTGGACGGATCGCCGTCGGCGTCGCGGACGCGGAGGTGGGAGGCGTACACGGGGATGACGCGGCCGTCGGCGCCCCTGATGCCGTACGAGCCCTCCCAGCGGGAGAGCTGAAGGGCCTCGGCGACTCCGGTGCCGGTGCCGGGGGTGTGCGGCCAGGCCGCGAGGTCGGTGAGGGGCTTGCCGACGATCTGTTCCGGGGCGTAGCCGAACAGTTCCTGCGCGTCTTCGTTCCAGGCGCTGATGACGCCGGTGCGGTCGATCTGGGTGACCGCGACGCGGATCCGGGTTTCGGTGACGGGCAGGGCGTTGGTGGGCAGGGCGGGGCCGGCCGAGCGGGTGCCGGCCGGGCGTTCCGGGAACTCGAGGTGGAACCAGACCTGCTTGTGGGTGGCCGTGTACTCGACGCCCCAGCGGGAGGCGAGCGCGGCGCACAGGAGCAGGCCGCGGCCGCCCTCGCGGTCGGGGTTGCCGATGGGGGAGCTGGTGGTCTGGAGCGGGAGTTCGCGCTCCGGGTAGCGGTCGGTGACCTCGATGCGGGCGCCGCCGTCGGCGCGGATGCACACCACGTCGGCGGTGGTGCCGGAGTGGACGACCGCGTTGGTGACCAACTCGCTGGTCAGGACGACGGCGTCATCGACGATGTCGGTGAGGCCCCATCCCTGGAGGGTGTCGCGGACAAAGGTACGGGCGGAGGCGACCGAGCGTCCCACCGGCTCGAAGGTGGCGGCTGCCCGCGCGGTGATCACAGGTCTCCTCATGCGTGTTGTCTCGGCGATCTGCTCACCCATGTCGCAGCGCCCCTCCGATGCCTGGCCGGATGCCAGGTTACTTACCTCGACCGCTTCCGCGAATGCCGGTGGGGGTTGATTCCACCCAGAGTGTGCTCTCGGGGGGTGTGCGATGGTGCCGAACTGTTATGGCCTCGTTGGGGCGGGGTGAAACACTGGGCAAGCTGGAAGAAGAACCCGACGACGATGGTCGACCCTGCGGGAGGGACACGGTGGAGTCTGGCGCTGCGACGCGAGGCATGAGCACGCGCGCGAAAGGCGGACGGTCCCGGAGCAATGGGACGACCGAAGTGGACACGGCGGCCTTGCACCGCCTGCTGACGGCGATGACGGCCATGCGGGACGGGAATTTCCGCAAGCGTCTGACGGTCTCGGGCGATGGGGTGATGTCCGAGATCGCGGCGGTCTTCAACGAGGTCGCGGACCGAAATCTCCAGCTCACGGGCGAGCTGGCGCGGGTGCGGCGGGTGGTCGGGCGTGAGGGGAAGCTCACGGAGCGGCTGGAGATGGGGGCGTGCGAGGGCTCGTGGGCCGCGGCCATCGATGCCTCCAATGCGCTGGTGGACGATCTCGTGCGCCCCGTGTCCGAGGTGGGCCGGGTGCTGTCGGCGGTCGCCGAGGGCGACTTGGAGCAGCGGATGGATCTGCGCTCGCAGGGGGCGGACGGTTCGGCGCATCCGCTGCGCGGGGAGTTCCTCAAGGTGGGCCGAACGGTCAACGGCCTGGTGGATCAGCTGTCCGCGTTCACCGACGAGGTGACGCGGGTGGCCAGCGAGGTGGGTACGGAGGGCAAGCTCGGCGGCCAGGCGCGGGTGCGTGGAATGTCCGGCTCGTGGAAGGACCTTACGGAGTCCGTCAACACGATGGCGTCCCGGCTCACCGCCCAGGTACGTGACATCGCTCTCGTGACCACGGCGGTGGCCAAGGGTGATCTGTCCCGGAAGGTCACGGTTCATGTCGCCGGGGAGATGCTCGAACTGAAGAACACCGTCAACACGATGGTGGATCAGCTCTCGTCCTTCGCCGCCGAGGTGACGCGGGTCGCCCGTGAGGTGGGCACCGAGGGCGAGCTGGGCGGTCAGGCGAAGGTCCCCGGTGTGGCGGGGGTGTGGAAGGACCTCACGGACTCGGTCAACCTGATGGCCGGGAACCTCACCGCGCAGGTGCGCGGGATCGCCCAGGTCACCACGGCGGTCGCCAACGGTGATCTGTCGCAGAAGGTGACGGTGAGCGCGCGCGGCGAGGTCGCCCAGCTCGCCGAGACGATCAACACCATGACGGAGACGCTGCGCACCTTCGCGGACGAGGTGACGCGGGTGGCCAGCGAGGTCGGGGCCGAGGGCCTGCTGGGCGGTCAGGCGCAGGTGCCGGGCGCGGCGGGTACGTGGAAGGATCTCACCGATTCGGTGAACACCGCGTTCCGTAACCTCACCGCGCAGGTGCGGGACATCGCGCAGGTGACGACGGCGGTGGCCAACGGCGATCTGTCGCAGAAGGTCACGGTCGATGTGGCCGGGGAGATGCTGGAGCTGAAGAACACCGTCAACACGATGGTGGACCAGCTCCAGTCCTTCGGCGCCGAAGTGACGCGGGTGGCGCGGGAGATCGGCGTCGAGGGCGAACTCGGCGGTCAGGCGCAGGTGCCGGGTGCGGCGGGTACGTGGAAGGATCTCACCGATTCGGTGAACACCGCGTTCCGTAACCTCACCGGACAGGTGCGCAACATCGCGCAGGTGACGACGGCGGTCGCCAACGGCGATCTGTCGCAGAAGGTTACCGTGGACGTCTCCGGCGAGATGCTCCAGCTGAAGAACACCGTGAACACGATGGTGGATCAGCTGTCGTCCTTCGCCGACCAGGTCACGCGGATGGCCCGGGACGTGGGCACCGAGGGCCGGCTGGGCGGTCAGGCCCGGGTGGACGGCGTCAGCGGCACCTGGAAGGACCTGACCGACTCCGTCAACTCCATGGCGGGGAACCTGACATCGCAGGTGCGCGGGATCGCGCAGGTGACGACGGCGGTGGCGCGCGGCGACCTGTCGCAGAAGATCGAGGTCGACGCGCGGGGCGAGATCCTGGAACTGAAGAACACCATCAACACGATGGTCGATCAGCTCTCCGACTTCGCCGAGCAGGTGACCAGGGTCGCCCGCGAGGTGGGTACGGAGGGCCGGCTGGGCGGGCAGGCGCGGGTGCCCGGCGTCGCGGGCGTCTGGCGCGATCTGACCGACTCGGTGAACAGCATGGCGGGCAATCTGACCGCTCAGGTCCGCAATATCGCGCAGGTCGCCACGGCGGTGGCGCGCGGTGATCTGTCGCAGAAGATCGAGGTGGACGCCCGGGGCGAGATCCTGGAGCTGAAGAACACCCTCAACACCATGGTCGACCAGCTGTCCTCGTTCGCCGAGGAGGTCACCAGGGTGGCCCGCGAGGTGGGTACGGAGGGCCAGCTGGGCGGCCAGGCCGAGGTGCAGGGGGTCTCCGGCACCTGGAAGGACCTCACCCAGTCCGTGAACGGCATGGCCGACAATCTGACCTCCCAGGTGCGCAGCATCGCCGAGGTGACCACGGCGGTCGCCAAGGGCGATCTGTCGAAGAAGATCACGGTCGACGCCAAGGGCGAGATCCTGGAGCTCGTCACGACCGTGAACACGATGGTGGACCAGCTGTCGTCGTTCGCCGAGCAGGTCACGCGGGTGGCCCGTGAGGTGGGTACGGAGGGCCAGCTGGGCGGCCAGGCGCGGGTGCCGGGCGTGACCGGAATCTGGAAGGACCTGAGCAACAACGTCAACCTGATGGCGAACAACCTCACCATTCAGGTGCGCAACATCTCCGAGGTCTCGGCCGCGGTCGCCAACGGCGATCTGACGAAGAAGGTGACGGTCGAGGCGCGCGGCGAGGTCGCGGCGCTCGCCGACACCGTCAACACGATGGTGACGACGCTGTCGTCCTTCGCGGACGAGGTCACCCGCGTGGCGCGCGAGGTGGGCACCGACGGCATCCTCGGCGGCCAGGCGCGGGTGCCCGGCGTCTCGGGGACGTGGAAGGACCTCACCGAGTCCGTGAACTCGATGGCGTCCAACCTGACCGGGCAGGTCCGCAACATCGCGATGGTCACCACGGCGATCGCCCAGGGTGACCTGACGAAGAAGATCGACATCGAGGCGCGGGGCGAGATCCTCGAGCTCAAGACGACCATCAACACGATGGTCGACCAGCTGTCGTCGTTCGCCGACCAGGTCACCCGGGTGGCCCGCGAGGTGGGCACCGAGGGTCAGCTGGGCGGCCAGGCGCGGGTGCGGGACGTGGCGGGCACCTGGAAGGACCTGACCGAGTCCGTGAACGAGATGGCGGGCAACCTGACCCGTCAGGTGCGCGCCATCGCCGAGGTCGCCACCGCGGTGACCCGCGGCGACCTCAATCTCAAGATCGATGTGGATGCCGCGGGCGAGATCCAGGTCCTCCAGGACCACATCAACACCATGATCGCCAACCTCCGCGAGACGACGCTCGCCAACGAGGAGCAGGACTGGCTCAAGGGCAACCTGGCCCGTATCTCCGGTCTGATGCAGGGGCGGCGCGACCTGGCGGACGTCGCCCGGCTGATCATGAGCGAGCTGACCCCGGTGGTCTCCGCGCAGCACGGCGCGTTCTTCCTGGCGGTGCCGACCGACGAGGGCGTGGAGGCCGGCGCCGACGGCGAAGGGGACGGGTACGAGCTGCGGCTGATCGGCAGTTACGGCTACTCCAAGGGCACCATGCCGACGACCTTCCGGCCTGGCGACTCGCTCATCGGCACGGTCGCGGTCGAGAAGCGCACCGTGCTGATCGAGCGGGTGCCGCCGAACTATCTGAGGATCTCCTCCGGCCTCGGCGAGGCCGCCCCGGCGAATGTGATCGTGCTTCCGGTGCTGTTCGAGGGCCAGCTCCTCGGCGTGATCGAGCTGGCGTCCTTCCAGCCCTTCCTCCAGATCCAGAAGGATTTCCTCAGCCAGATCGCCGAGATGATCGGCACCAGCGTCAACACCATCGCCGTCAACACCAAGACGGAGGTGCTGCTCATGCAGTCGCAGGAGCTCACCGAGCAGCTGCGCGAGCGGTCGGCCGAGCTGGAGAACCGGCAGAAGGCGCTCCAGGCCTCCAACGCGGAGCTGGAGGAGAAGGCCGCACTGCTGGCCCGGCAGAACCGCGACATCGAGGTCAAGAACACCGAGATCGAAGAGGCCCGGCAGGTGCTGGAGGAGCGCGCCGAGCAGCTCGCCGTCTCGATGCGCTACAAGAGCGAGTTCCTGGCGAACATGTCGCACGAGCTGCGCACCCCGCTCAACTCCCTGCTGATCCTCGCCAAGCTGCTGGCCGACAACGCCGACGGCAATCTCTCGCCCAAGCAGGTGGAGTTCGCCGAGACCATCCACGGCGCGGGCTCGGACCTGCTTCAGCTGATCAACGACATCCTGGACCTCTCGAAGGTCGAGGCGGGCAAGATGGACGTCAGCCCGACGCGTATCGCCCTGATCCAGCTCGTCGACTATGTGGAGGCGACGTTCAGGCCGCTGACCGCGGAGAAGGGCCTGGACTTCTCCGTACGGGTCTCCCCGGAACTGCCGGCGACGCTGCACACCGACGAGCAGCGGCTGTTGCAGGTGCTGCGCAACCTGCTGTCCAACGCGGTGAAGTTCACCGACACCGGGGCCGTGGAGCTGGTCATCAGGACGGCGGGCGCGGATGTGCCCGACGGCATCCGGGAGCAGCTCCTGGAGCACGGCGCGCTGCGCGACCCGGACGCCGAGATGATCGCGTTCTCGGTCACCGACACCGGTATCGGCATCGCGGCCAGCAAGATGCGGGTCATCTTCGAGGCGTTCAAGCAGGCCGACGGCACCACCAGCCGCAAGTACGGCGGTACCGGCCTTGGACTGTCCATCAGCCGGGAGATCGCCCGGCTGCTCGGCGGCGAGATCTACGCCGCCAGCGAGCCGGGCCGTGGCTCGACCTTCACGCTGTACCTGCCGCTCCACCCGAGCGAGCTGCCGCCCCAGGGCTATCCGCAGCTCGGCCCCGGCGGCGACGGCGCGCTCGCCCTGGAGGCCGTGCTGGACACCGGCGCGGAGGGGGGCGAGGATCGCGCCCCGGAGGCGCGGGAGGCCGTGCGGGACGTCTCGGCGGTCCACGCGGCGCATGCGGCCCATGCCGCGCATGCGGCGCAGCACCGGGCGCGCGGCGGCACGGGGAGCTTCCGGCGCCGTCAGCGGGCCGAGCAGGAGGCGATGGGCGGCGGGGTGCCGGTGAGCCGGCCGGGCCGCCGTCCGGTGGCGCGGCGGCCGGAGGCGCCCGAGCCCTGGCTGCTGGGTGGTCAGGACCTGGTCGCGCCGGAGCCGTCGGGCGGGTTCCACGGCGAGAAGGTGCTCATCGTCGACGACGACATCCGCAATGTGTTCGCGCTCACCAGCGTGCTGGAGCAGCACGGGCTCCAGGTGCTCTACGCCGAGAACGGCCGGGAGGGCATCGAGGTGTTGGAGCAGCACGACGACGTGGTGCTCGTCCTGATGGACATCATGATGCCGGAGATGGACGGTTACGCTACGACGGCCGCGATCCGCCGGATGCCCCAGTTCGCCGGGCTGCCGATCATCGCCCTCACCGCGAAGGCGATGAAGGGCGACCGGGAGAAGAGCATCGAGGCCGGTGCGTCGGATTATGTGACCAAGCCTGTCGACACGGATCATCTCCTCGCCGTTATGGAACAGTGGATGGGCGCGGAGTGACCGGCGGGAACGGCGGCGCCGCAGGGCTGCTGACTGAGTGTCGCCGAACACGTGTGGGAACCCGGTGTCCGGGGAACCTTCTGGTCTCTCGCCGCGTTTCTGCTACGTGCACAGTGACATCGCGGTGACAGGGTGTGGCGAACAGCGGGGTGCGGCTACCATGACCGGCACAAGGACGGGCGGCGCAAGGGAGTCGTCCCCCGGGGCGGCGCCCGGCGCCTCCCCGAGCTCTTTGAGCAGGGGAGGCCCCATGCCGGGGCGAGGAGGACGGGCCATGGTGCAGAAGGCCAAGATCCTCCTGGTCGATGATCGGCCGGAGAATCTGCTGGCGCTGGAGGCCATTCTCTCCGCGCTCGATCAGACACTGGTACGGGCATCGTCAGGGGAGGAAGCGCTCAAGGCGCTGCTGACGGACGACTTCGCGGTGATCCTGCTGGACGTCCAAATGCCGGGGATGGATGGTTTCGAGACCGCCGCGCACATCAAGCGGCGGGAGCGGACCCGCGACATCCCGATCATCTTTCTCACGGCGATCAACCACGGTCCGCACCACACCTTCCGCGGCTATGCGGCGGGCGCGGTCGACTACATCTCCAAGCCGTTCGACCCGTGGGTGCTGCGCGCGAAGGTCTCGGTGTTCGTCGACCTCTACATGAAGAACTGCCAGCTGAGGGAGCAGGCCTCGCTGCTGCGGCTCCAGTTGGAGGGCGGCCAGTCCGGCGGTGAGGACGCGAAGGAGGCGGCGGGGCTGCTGGCCGAGCTGTCCGCGCGGCTGGCCGCGGTGGAGGAGCAGGCCGAGGCGCTGTCGAAGCAGCTGGACGAGTCCGCGGACGCGGCCGCCGTGGCCACCGCCGCCCATCTGGAGCGCAAGCTGACCGGGCTGCGGCGGGCGCTGGACGCGCTGGAGCCCGGCGCGGGCGGTGGGGCGGGCCAGCTGCCGCAGGGCTGAGCGGCCCATCCGTCCCGCGCCCCGGCGTTCGTGACGTCCCGTCTCCCTGACGCGCTGTCACCGCGTACCCGCCGCCCGCCACGGCCGCCGGGGTGGTCACCGGTGTGGCCTGGGTGACGCCTGGCACCGCGGTATGCGTGCTCCGTACGGCGGACGCGGGTAATCTCGCCTCCATGGCCTCTCGTACGTCCGGCAAGGGTTCCCAGAGCACGGCGGGCACCTCGAAGAAGCGCGCCGGGCAGTCCGGGGGCGCAGCCAAGAAGGCACCCGCGAAGAAGGCGGTCGCCAAGAAGGCGCCCGCCAAGAAGTCCGCCGCGCCCGCGAAGAAGGCCGCGCCGAAGAAGGCCGCCGCCAAGGCCGCGCCGCCCAAGCCGGCGCCGAACCCCACCAGTGGGGTGTTCCGCGCGGCGCGCGCCGTCTGGATGGGCCTGGCGCGTGGCCTCGCGGCGCTGTTCGGTGGCATACGGCGCGGCGCGAAGGGGCTGGACCCGGCCCACCGCAAGGACGGCAGCGCGCTGCTGTTGTTCGCCCTGGCCCTGATCGTCGCGGTCGGCACCTGGTCCAATCTCCAGGGACCGGTCGGTGACCTGGTCGAGGTGCTGGTCACCGGCGCGTTCGGGCGGCTCGACCTGGTCGTGCCGATACTGCTGGGCGCCGTCGCGGTCCGCCTGATCCTCCACCCCGAGAAGCCGGAGGCGAACGGACGGATCGTCATCGGGCTGTCCGCTCTGGTGATCGGCGTCCTCGGCCAGGTCCACATCGCCTGCGGGGCGCCGGGCCGCGGCCAGGGCACCCAGGCGATCCAGGACGCGGGCGGCCTCATCGGGTGGGCCGCGTCCCGGCCGCTGATCGTCGCGATGGGCGAGGTGCTGGCCGTACCGCTGCTGGTGCTGCTCACCGTCTTCGGGCTGCTGGTGGTGACCGCGACGCCCGTCGCCGCCATCCCGCAGCGGCTGCGGCTGCTCGCCTCCAAGCTCGGCCTGGTGCGGGAGCGTCCCGCCGGCTACCCGGCCGACGACGACGGCTACGCGGCCTATGAGGCCTACGAGTGGGACGACGCCGGGGAGTACGCCGAGGAATGGCGCGAGACGCCCGCCAGACGGCCTCGGCGGGCCTCGCTGGACAAGGGGGGCCCGCAGGGCGCGGGCGACCCGGAGCGGGCCGAGGAGGAGGCGCTGCGCAAGCGCCGCCGTCCGCGCCGCGCGCCGTCCGCGCAGCCGCCGCTCGACCGCCCGATGGACGCCGTGGACGTGGCGGCCGCGGCGGCCGCGGCCCTGGACGGGGCGGTGCTGCACGGCGTCCAGCCCTCACCGCTGGTCGCCGGGCTCAGCAACGGGATCTCCACCGACCGGGGCGCCGACTCCGACACGGGCGGGGTCCCGGGGGCGCGCGACTCCGGGCAGCCCGGCGCGCCGGGCGCCCCGGCGGGGAAGCGGAAGCGGTCCGGTCGGGCGGAGGGTGCCGGCGAGGAGCGGGCGGCCGTCGTCCCCGACCTGACCCGGCCCGCGCCCGAGCACTCCGAGCCGCTGCCGCCGCGCGCCGAGCAGCTCCAGCTCTCCGGCGACATCACCTATGCCCTGCCCTCGCTGGAACTGCTGGAGCGCGGCGGCCCCGGCAAGACCCGCAGCCCGGCCAACGACGCGGTGGTGGCCTCGCTGTCGAACGTCTTCTCCGAGTTCAAGGTGGACGCGTCCGTCACCGGCTTCACCCGCGGCCCGACGGTCACCCGCTACGAGGTGGAGCTGGGCCCGGCCGTGAAGGTCGAGCGGATCACGGCGCTGACCAAGAACATCGCCTACGCGGTCGCCAGCCCCGACGTGCGGATCATCAGCCCGATCCCCGGCAAGTCCGCGGTCGGCGTCGAGATCCCCAACAGCGACCGCGAGATGGTCCGGCTGGGGGACGTGCTGCGCTCGGCCGAGGCCTCCGGCGACGACCACCCGATGATCGTCGCGCTCGGCAAGGACGTCGAGGGCGGCTATGTCTCGCACAACCTGGCGGCCATGCCCCATGTGCTGGTGGCCGGCGCCACCGGCTCCGGAAAGTCGTCCTGCATCAACTGTCTGATCACCTCGGTCATGGCGCGCGCCACCCCGGACGACGTGCGGATGGTGCTGGTCGACCCCAAGCGCGTGGAGCTGACCGCGTACGAGGGCATCCCGCACCTGATCACGCCGATCATCACCAACCCCAAGCGCGCCGCCGAGGCCCTCCAGTGGGTCGTACGGGAGATGGACCTGCGCTACGACGACCTCGCGGCGTTCGGCTTCCGGCACCTGGACGACTTCAACGCGGCGGTCCGCGCCGGCAAGGTGAAGCTGCCCGAGGGGAGCGAGCGCGAGCTCAAGCCCTACCCGTATCTGCTGGTGATCGTCGACGAGCTCGCGGACCTGATGATGGTGGCGCCCCGGGACGTCGAGGACTCGATCGTCCGCATCACCCAGCTGGCCCGCGCCGCGGGCATCCATCTGGTGCTGGCCACCCAGCGGCCCTCCGTGGACGTCGTCACCGGCCTGATCAAGGCGAACGTGCCCTCACGGCTCGCCTTCGCCACCTCCTCGCTGGCCGACAGCCGGGTGATCCTGGACCAGGCCGGGGCCGAGAAGCTGATCGGCAAGGGCGACAGCCTGTTCCTGCCGATGGGCGCGAGCAAGCCGGTCCGGATGCAGGGCGCCTTCGTCACGGAGGAGGAGGTCGCCGCCGTCGTCGAACACTGCAAGGCTCAGATGGCGCCCGTCTTCCGCGAGGACGTCACCGTCGGGACGGCGCAGAAGAAGGAGATCGACGAGGAGATCGGCGATGACCTGGATCTGCTGTGCCAGGCCGCTGAGCTGGTCGTTTCCACACAGTTCGGGTCGACGTCGATGCTCCAGCGCAAGCTGCGCGTGGGCTTCGCCAAGGCGGGGCGGCTGATGGACCTCATGGAGTCGCGGGGGGTCGTCGGCCCGAGCGAGGGTTCCAAGGCGCGCGATGTGCTGGTCAAACCGGATGAATTGGATGGAGTGCTCGCGGTGATCCGCGGGGAGGCTCACCCATAAGGAATCGGAGGGCAACCGTTTCCCCTGCCGATACGTCAAGTTGAGGGAGGTGGCGGAGCGATGTCCCACGATCGCGGTCATACGGCAATCCTGATGGCGGACAAACTCCGTCCTCCCGCTTGCCCGACCCTTTCGCCCCACCCCTAGACTGAACCTCCAGCAGGTGGCTACACGCTCGAAAGGCGCCCCCGTGTCCATCGGCAACTCTCCTGGCAACTCCCCCGAAGACGACCGGCCTTCCGTCGGCCGTGCTCTTCAGCAGGCCCGCATCGCCGCGGGGCTGACCGTCGACGAGGTCAGTACCACCACCCGGGTGCGCGTTCCCATAGTGCAAGGCATCGAGCAGGACGACTACTCGCGATGCGGCGGCGACGTCTACGCCCGGGGGCACATCCGTGTGCTCGCCCGCGCCGTGGGCCTCGACCCGGACGCCCTGGTCGCCCAGTACGACGACGAGCACGGCGGCCGCCCCGTGCCCACCCTGACGGCCCCGGTGTTCGAAGCCGAGCGGATCCGTCCCGAGCCCCGGCGCCCCAACTGGACGGCCGCCATGGTCGCGGCGATCGTCGCGGTCGTCGGATTCGTCGGCTTCACGCTTTTCAGCGGCGAGGACGGGAAGGACGGCTCCACGGTCGCCGAGGAGACCACGACGGCCAACCCGTCCACCACCCCGCCCAGCACCAAGCCCGCCCCCACCAAGTCGGCCGACCAGAAGCCGGAGCCCACCGAAGGCGCCGGCGGCGATGACGGCGCCATCGCGGGGGTCCCGGCGGACAAGGTCACGGTCAAGCTGACCGCGCAGGGCGGGCAGAGCTGGATCTCCGCCCAGGACCACAACGGGCGGCTGATCCACGAGGGGCTGCTGCGCCAGGGCGACTCCAAGACCTTCAGCGACAGCAAGCGGATCGACCTGGTGCTCGGCAACGCCCAGGCCATCAAGCTGTTCGTGAACGGCAAGGAAGTCAAGGACCTGGCGGCCAACGGACAGGTCCAGCGGCTGAGCTATACCAAGGGAGATCCCGTGGCGGGCTGAGCGGGAAGCCGGACGGGAGCCCTGGCAGCGGGAGGTGTCAGCGCGACGAAGTAGTCTGAGCGCATGTCCGAACGCCGTACCGTCGCCCTTGTCACTCTTGGCTGCGCCCGTAACGAGGTGGACTCGGAGGAGCTCGCAGGCCGCTTGGCGGCGGACGGCTGGGAGCTCGTCGAGGAAGCCGCCGACGCGGATGTAGCTGTCGTCAACACCTGTGGTTTCGTCGAGGCGGCCAAAAAGGACTCGGTCGACGCCCTGCTGGAGGCCAACGACCTGAAGGACCACGGCCGCACCCAGGCCGTGGTCGCCGTCGGCTGCATGGCCGAGCGGTACGGAAAAGAGCTGGCGGAGGCGCTGCCCGAGGCCGACGGGGTGCTCGGCTTCGACGACTACGCCCATATCTCCGACCGGCTGCGGACCATCCTGTCCGGCGGGGTCCACGCCTCGCACACGCCGCGCGACCGGCGCAAGCTGCTGCCGATCAGCCCGGCCGAGCGGCAGGGGGCCGCCGAGGTCGCCCTGCCGGGCCACGCGCAGACCGAGGCCGAGGCCGCGCAGGCCCCCGAGGACCTGCCCGCGGGGGTGGCTCCGGCGTCCGGCCCCCGGGCCCCGCTGCGCCGCAGACTCGGGACCAGCCCGGTGGCCTCCGTCAAGCTGGCCTCCGGCTGCGACCGGCGGTGCTCCTTCTGCGCCATCCCGTCCTTCCGCGGGTCCTTCATCTCGCGCAGACCCTCCGATGTGCTCGGCGAGACGCGCTGGCTGGCGGAACAGGGCGTGAAGGAGATCATGCTGGTCTCCGAGAACAACACCTCCTACGGCAAGGACCTCGGGGACATCCGGCTGCTGGAGACGCTGCTGCCCGAGCTGGCCGCGGTGGACGGCATCGAGCGGATCCGGGTCAGCTATCTACAGCCCGCCGAGATGCGGCCCGGGCTGATCGACGTGCTGACCTCGACCGAGAAGGTCGCGCCGTACTTCGACCTGTCCTTCCAGCACTCCGCCCCCTCGGTGCTGCGTGCGATGCGCCGCTTCGGGGACACCGACCGCTTCCTGGAGCTGCTCGACCGGATCAGGGCCAGGGCGCCGCAGGCCGGCGTCCGGTCCAACTTCATCGTGGGCTTCCCCGGCGAGACCGAGGACGACCTGGCCGAGCTGGAGCGGTTCCTCGGCGCGGCCCGGCTGGATGCCATCGGCGTGTTCGGCTACTCGGATGAGGAAGGCACCGAGGCCGCCACCTACGAGGACAAGCTCGACCCCGACGAGGTCGCCGAGCGGCTGGCGCACATCTCGCGGCTGGCCGAGGAGCTCACCGCGCAGCGGGCGGAGGAGCGGCTGGGCGAGGTGGTCGAGGTGCTGGTCGAGGAGACGACCACAGTCGACGCCGAAGAGGCCGGTGAGGCCGGTGAGGCCGTGGACGCGGATGATGCTGTGGACGGCGAGAGAGCCCTGGTGGGGCGCGCCGCCCACCAGGCGCCGGAGACCGACGGCCAGACGCTGCTGACCCTGCCCGGGGGCGGCCGTGGGCCCGCGGTGGGGCAGCTGGTCACGGCGAAGGTGGTGGCGACGGAGGGCGTGGACCTGGTCGCCGAGGTGCTGGAACAGGGGGAGGCGCTCGAGGGCGGCGCGTGTTCCGAGGAGGCGGGCAGATGAGCGGAGTTCCGGCCTCCGCCGCGGGGGGGCACAGCCGTCCGGCCGCGGCCGTCCGGCCCGCCGGGCTGTGGAACATCGCCAACATCCTCACCATGGTCCGGCTGGTCCTCGTGCCCGGGTTCGTGCTGTTGATGCTGCACAACGGCGGGTACGACCCGGTCTGGCGCTCCTTCGCCTGGGCCGCCTTCGCCATCGCCATGATCACCGACCTCTTCGACGGGCACCTGGCCCGCCGGTACAACCTGGTCACCGACTTCGGCAAGATCGCCGATCCGATCGCGGACAAGGCGATCATGGGCGCCGCGCTGATCTGTCTGTCGGCCCTGTCCGACCTCCCGTGGTGGGTCACCGGCGTGATCCTCTTCCGTGAGATCGGGATCACACTGATGCGCTTCTGGGTGATCAAGCACGGGGTGATCCCGGCCAGCCGGGGCGGCAAGATGAAGACGCTCGCGCAGGGCACCGCGGTGGGCATGTACATCCTGGTGATGACCGGGCCGCTGGCCACCCTGAGGTTCTGGATGATGGCCGTGGCGGTGGCGCTCACCGTGCTCACCGGCCTCGACTACGTCCGCCAGGCGGTCGTGCTGCGCCGGGCCGGGCTGGCCGCGGAGCGGGCGGGGCGGGAGTCCGTGGGGTGAACCGGGGGCACGGGGGAAGCGGGGGAGCCGCGGCCGAGGCGCTGGGGCTGCTGGAGGAGCGCGGGCAGACCGTCGCCGTCGCCGAATCGCTGACCGGCGGGCTGCTGGCCGCCGAGCTGACGGATGTGCCGGGCGCGTCCCGCTCCTTCCGCGGCTCGGTCACCGCGTACGCCACCGATCTCAAGCGGGACGTACTGGGCGTCGACGGGCCCCTGCTCGATGCCCGGGGGGCGGTGGACGCGGAGGTCGCCCGGCAGATGGCGGGGGGTGTACGGCGGGCCCTGGGTGCGGACTGGGGCGTGGCGACCACCGGTGTGGCGGGGCCCACACCGCAGGACGGGCAGCCCGTGGGCACGGTCCACGTGGCGGTGGCGGGGCCTTCGGGCGCGGCCGCCGCGGTGGCGCTGCGGCTGTCCGGAGACCGCGCCGGAATCCGTCGACAAACCGTGGAGGCGGCGGTCAAGCTGCTGTTGGGAGAATTGATCGCGACAGCGAGGGCACAGGATACGGAACAACGCGGGGGGATTTGATGTTTGCAGCCCTGAGTGAACACGACATCGCTCCCCGCACGGGCGCAGCAAGAGGCGGTACGGTGGGGCGTGAAGGATCCGGATCCGAGGTCCGAGGAGGGAGCCAGCGATGATTCTGCTCCGTCGCCTGCTGGGTGACGTGCTGCGCCGGCAGCGCCAGCGCCAGGGCCGTACCCTGCGCGAGGTGTCCTCCTCCGCCCGGGTGTCCCTCGGCTATCTCTCAGAGGTGGAGCGCGGCCAGAAGGAGGCGTCCTCCGAGCTGCTGTCCGCGATCTGCGACGCACTGGACGTCAGAATGTCCCAGGTCATGCGAGAGGTGAGCGACGAATTGTCGCTCGCGGAGCTGGCGGAGTCGACGGCGGCGAGCGAGAAGGTGCCCGCGCCGATGCGGCCCATGCTCAATTCGGTTTCCGTGACGTCCGTGACGGGTGTCCCGGAGGAGCGGGTGACCATCAAGGCGCCTACGGAGGCTGTGGACGTGGTCGCGGCCTGACCGCCGCACCCTGACAGCGAAGAGCTTTCGAGCCCCGGTCGGTACACACCGACCGGGGCTCGACGTTTGCCCGGTCGCGCACGGGTCACTCTGTAGGGAAGGTAGAAAAGGGAGCAAAAGAGCCCAAATAGTTCAAAACCTATTCAAGAGTCAGTCAACGGGTCGAAAAGGAGGAGATGGATGTCTGTGGTGAAGAGCCCGCTCTCGGAGGAGAACCTCAAGGTCGTCAGCGATGCGCTACAGGGTGCTCTCGTCGACCTCGTCGACCTTGCGCTCGTGGGCAAGCAGGTCCACTGGACCATCGTCGGCCCGCGTTTCCGCTCGGTCCATCTACAGCTCGACGACGTCGTCACCACCGCCAGGCAGCACGCCGACACCGTGGCGGAGCGGGCCTCCGCGCTCGGGGTGCCCCCGGACGGCCGTGCCGCCACCGTGGCCGCGACCAGCGGCATCGACACGGCCAAGAGCGGCTGGACCGAGGACAAGGACGCCGTGCGCGCCCTGGTGGCCGGCCTCCGAGCCGTGATCACCCGCATGCGCGACCGCATCGAGGCCACGGCCGACCCCGATCCGGTGACCCAGGACATCCTCATCGGACTCACGCGCGATCTGGAGAAGCACCACTGGATGTTCCAGGCGGAGAACGTCAACGGCCGGTAACGCCCTCCGCGGCCCGGCCGCCCGGTGTCGCGGGGGCTCCCCGGCTCTGGGTGCGGGCGGCGGTGAGGCCGGTCAGACTGGAGGGGGCGCGGGACGTCTGACGCGCCCATGAGCCTCCGATGCGCCCTCCCGTCGTGAGTGAGCGGGCGTCTAGCGTCGGCCGAAGGAGGCAGTCGATGGCAGCCGTGGGAGGGGCCGACAAACAGCGCCGCGGACCGGTCCGGTGGGCGGTCGCGCTCGCTCTCGGCGGGGTGTGGTGGTGGGCGGTGCTGCGGATGGCCGCGGCGCCGGAGCAGACGGGGCCGGTTGAGGGGGCGTTCACGGTGGGCGGCTGGGGGCTGAGTCTGCTGCCGGTGCACTGTTGTCCCTCCCGGGGGCGGTCGATGCGCCGGCTCTGGTCGAGGCCGCGGCCGGGGCCGGGGCCGGGGCCGGGGTCACCAGGGCATGGCGAGGCCGCCGTTCGGGCGCAGGATCTGGCCGGTCGTGAAGGATGAGGCGTCGGACGCCAGGTGGAGCACCGCGTGTGCGACGTCCGCCGGCTCGCCCACCCGCCCCAGCGGGCTGTGCCGCACCATCGGTTCCTCCGCGAGGCGCTGCTCCTCGTCGCTGTGGCGGTCTGTCATGGGCGTGCGGATCCACCCGGGGGCGACGGCGTTCACACGAATGCCGTGGCGGCCCACCTCGGTGGCGAGGGTCTTGGTGAGCTGGACGACGGCGGCCTTCGCGACGCCGTAGCACAGCAGGCCGGGCGCGCCGGTGTCGATGGCACCGGAGGCCATGGTGACGATGGCGCCGCCGGTGCCCTGTTCGACCATGGCGCGGGCGGCCTCCTGGCAGCCGTACAGCACCCCTTTGAAGTTGACCGCCAGCACGCGGTCGAGATCGGCGTCGTCCGTCTCCAGGACGGGGCTGCTGTGCATGATCCCGGCGATGTTGGCCATGATGTCGAGGCGTCCGCCCGCGCGTGCGGCGGCCACCGCGGCAGCGACCTGGGCGCGGTCGGCGACGTCCAGGGTGTGGGCGTGGGCGCTGCCCCCCGATGCGGTGATGTCGTCGGCAGTCCGCCGCGCGCCGTCGCCGTCCAGGTCCGCGATGTGGACGGTGGCACCGGCCTCGGCCAGCAGGGCGGCGCAGGCCCGGCCGATTCCGCTGGCCGCGCCGGTGACCAGTGCGGTGCGGCCGGTGAGGTCGTACGCGGTGACCGTCATGGCGTGACCGTACGCCCGGATCTGACGGACCGTCAATTAGTCGGTCGGGCCCGGCTGGCAGGCCGGGCACCAGTACGTGGCGCGCTCCTGGCCGGCGCGGCCCTGATCCACCAGGCGCACGGGTGTGCCGCAGCGCAGACAGGGCTTGCCAGCCCGGCCGTAGACCCACAGCCGGCGGTCGGCGCGCGGCTCGGCCGTGGTGACGCGCGCGGGGCGGGTCTTGTTGGCCTCCAGCAGCTTCTTGGCGAGGGCCACCAGCCGCTCGGGGGACGGCACTTGACCGATGGGGAGCCACGGGGAGACGCGCAGCAGGAAACACAGCTCCGACTTGTACACATTGCCGATCCCCGCGAGGTTGCGCTGGTCGAGCAGGGCCTCGCCGACGGGGCGGGCGGGGTCGGCGAGCAGGCGGCGCACGGCCTCGGGCGGGTCCCAGCCGGGGCCGAGGAGATCGGGGCCCAGATGTCCCACGGCCCGGTCCTCATCCGAGGTGTGGAGCAGCTCGAGGACGGGGAGGCGGTAGCCGACGGCCGTGTGGTCGGCGGTGCTGAGCACGGCGCGGACCTGGTGGAGCGGGCCGCCGCGCCACCGCTCGCCGGGGGCGTAGATCTGCCAGGAGCCGTCCATCCGCAGATGGGAGTGGAGGGTCAGGCCGCCCTCCAGACGGGTGAGCAGATGCTTTCCGCGCGCGGTGACATCCGTCACCCGGCGCCCGGCGAGGTCGACCGTGGCCAGCCGGGGGACGCGCAGATCACAGCCGGTGAGCGGCCGGTCCGCCAGGGCCTGGTGCAGGCGCTGGGCCGTCCGCCAGACGGTGTCTCCCTCGGGCATGGATCCATGATGCCCTCCGGCGCGGCGGTGCGGGGCGCGCCCTGTCCGTCACGGGCGAAGCCGCAGGCCGCGGGGGGTGGGATGGAATCCGGCTCCTTCCAGGGCGCGCCCCGTAGGGGAGGACAGCGCGGCCGCCCCGTTGACCCGCTCCACGGTCACCGTGCCCAGCGAGCCCGCCCGCGCGGCCTGGGCGAGCGCCTCGACCGCCGCGTCGAGCCGGGTGTCGTCGTGCCATGCGAGGAGCGTCTTGCCGCCGCGCTCCATATAGAGGGTCAGCTCTCCGTCGACGAGGACGACCAGGGACCCCGCCTTCCGGCCCGGCCGGTGGTTCGCGTCGGCGGGCGGGTCGGGCCAGGGGAGGGCGGCGCCGTACGCGTTGGCCGGGTCGGCCGCGGCGAGGAGGACGGCGCGACGGGCGGGGTCGCCGGTGTCACGGGCCGTGTTGACCGCGCGGAGCCGGTCGACCGCCCCGTCCATGGCGAACTGGGCGGCGCCGAGCCCCTCGACCACATAGCCGCGGCGGGCCTGGCCGCTGTCCTCGAAGGCGGACAGCACCCGGTAGGCGGCGGAGAACCCGCCCTCGACGCCCTCGGCGGCGACCGCGCCGCGGGTCACCACCCCATGGCGGTCGAGCAGCGTACGGGCCAGAGCGTGGGCGCGGTGGGTGGGCTCCGGCTCGCGCTCGGGCAGCAGGGACCAGCGGCCCGCCACGGTGGGCGGTCCGTTACGGGAGGCGGTGGGGCGGCCGGTGGGGCGGCCGGTGAGGCTGCCGTAGCGGCCCCGGGGGACCGCGCGCCTGGCCCGGTGCGCGGTGGAGCCGGCCGTGCGGCCCGAGCCCATCAGGGCGCGCAGCGGGGCGAGGGTGTCGCCGGTGAGCCGGCCGGACCAGGCCAGGTCCCAGACGGCCTCGGCGAGCTGAGGGTCCTGGACGTCGTGTCCGGCGGCCCGGACCTGCTCGGAGATCTGGCGGAAGAACAGGCCGTAGCCACCGGCCAGCGCGTCCAGCACGGCCTGGTGGAACGGGCCGATCTCCAGCGGGTGCGGCGGGTGCAGCAGCAGCGGAGCGGCCTCGGCGAGGTGGAGGGTGACCCAGCCGTCCTTGCCGGGCAGCGCGCCCGCCCCGGCCCAGACCACCTCCCCGCTCGCGGTGAGCTCGTCGAGCATGGTGGCGGTGTAGTCACTGACCCGGGAGGGCAGGACCAGCTTCTCCAGCGCGGAGGCGGGCACCGGGGCGCCCTGGAGCTGCTCGACGGCGCGCACCAGCCCGTCGATCCCGCGCAGGCTGTGGGTGCCCAGGTGCTGCCAGCGCGGGAGGAAGGAGGCGAGCGCGGTCGGCGGGACGGGCTCCAGCTCATGGCGCAGCGCGGCCAGGGAGCGGCGGCGCAGCCGGCGCAGCACGGTGGCGTCGCACCACTCCTGGCTGACCCCGGCGGGGGCGAACTCGCCCTGGACGATACGGCCGCCCGCCGCGAGGCTGTGCAGCGCCCCGTCGGTGACGGCGGTGCCCAGGCCGAAGCGGGCCGCGGCCTGGGCGGAGGTGAAGGGGCCGTGGGTGCGGGCGAAGCGGGCCAGGAGATCGCCGAGCGGATCCTTGACCGGCTCGGTGAACGCCTCGGGGACCCCGACGGGCAGCGCCGTGCCCAGCGCGTCCCGCAGCCGCCCCGCGTCCTCGACGGCCGCCCAGTGGTCCTGCCCGGAGATACGGACGCGGATGGCCCGGCGGGCCCCCGACAGCTCCCGCGCCCACTGGGGGTCGGCGCCGCGCTCGGACAGCTCGGCGTCGGTGAGCGGCCCCAGGAGGCGCAGCAGGTCGGCGACGCCCTCGGCGTCCTTGACCCGGCGGTCTTCGGTGAGCCACTGGAGCTCGCGCTCCAGCTCTGCCAGGACGTCGGGGTCGAGCAGCTCGCGCAGCTCGGCCTGGCCGAGGAGCTCGGCCAGGAGCCGGGAGTCGAGGGAGAGCGCGGCGGCCCGGCGCTCGGCCAGGGGGGAGTCGCCCTCGTACAGGAACTGCGCCACATAGCCGAAGAGCAGCGAGCGGGCGAACGGGGACGGCTCCGGGGTGGTCACCTCCACCAGCCGGACCCGCCGGGACTCGAGGTCGCCCATGAGCTCGGTGAGCCCGGGGACGTCGAACACGTCCTGGAGGCATTCGCGGACGGCTTCGAGAACGATCGGGAACGACCCGAACTCGCTCGCCACCTGGAGCAGCTGCGAGGCCCGCTGACGCTGCTGCCACAGCGGGGTGCGCTTGCCGGGGTTGCGGCGGGGCAGCAGCAGGGCGCGGGCCGCGCACTCGCGGAAGCGCGAGGCGAACAGCGCCGAACCGCCGACCTGGTCGGTGACGATCTGGCCGACCTCGTCCTTGTCGAAGGCGACATCGGCCGCCCCGACGGGGGACTTCTCGAAGTCGTACTCCCGGCCCTGGGCCGCCGGGTCGGCGTCCAGCAGGTCCAGACCCATCAGGTCCGCGTCGGGCAGCCGCAGCACGATGCCGTCGTCCGCGTGCATCGCCTGCGCGTCCAGCCCGAACCGCTCGGACAGCCGCGCCCCCAGCGCCAGCGCCCAGGGGGCGTGGACCTGCGCGCCGAAGGGGGAGTGGATGACGACGCGCCAGTCGCCCAGCTCGTCCCGGAAGCGCTCCACGACGATGGTGCGGTCGTCCGGCACATGGCCGCAGGCGCGGCGCTGCTCGTCCAGATACGCCAGGACGTTGTCGGCGGCCCAGTCGTCGAGCCCGGCCGCCAGCAGCCGCTCCCGGGCCGACTCGGGGGTCATGCCGACGATCTCCCGGAGGAAGGCGCCCAGCGCGCGGCCGAGCTCCAGCGGACGGCCCAGCTGGTCGCCCTTCCAGAACGGGAGGCGGCCGGGGACACCGGGGGCGGGGGTGACCACGACCCGGTCGCGGGTGATGTCCTCGATCCGCCATGAGGTGGTGCCGAGGGTGAACACATCGCCCACCCGCGACTCGTAGACCATCTCCTCGTCGAGCTCGCCTACCCTGCCCCCGCCCTTCTTCGGGTCGGCACCCGCCAGAAAGACCCCGAACAGGCCGCGGTCGGGGATCGTGCCGCCCGAGGTGACCGCCAGCCGCTGCGCCCCCGGGCGGCCGGTGACCGTATTGGCCACGCGGTCCCACACCAGGCGCGGCCGCAGCTCCGCGAAGGCGTCGGACGGATAGCGGCCCGCGAGCATGTCGAGGACCGAGACGAAGGCGGACTCGGGGAGCGCGGCGAAGGGGGCGGCGCGGCGGACCAGGGCCAGCAGCTCGTCCACGTCCCAGGTGTCCACGGCCGTCATGGCGACGAGCTGCTGGGCCAGTACGTCCAGCGGGTTGGCGGGCACGCGCAGCGACTCGATGGCCCCCTCGCGCATCCGCTCGGTGACCACCGCGGCCTGCACCAGGTCGCCGCGGTACTTGGGGAAGACCACGCCGGTGGAGACCGCGCCCACCTGATGGCCGGCGCGGCCCACGCGCTGGAGCCCGGAGGCCACCGACGGCGGCGACTCGACCTGGACGACGAGGTCGACCGCGCCCATGTCGATGCCCAGCTCCAGGCTGGAGGTGGCCACCACGGCGGGCAGCCGGCCCGCCTTGAGGTCCTCCTCCACCAGCGCCCGCTGCTCCTTGGACACCGAGCCGTGGTGCGCGCGGGCCAGCAGCGCGGGCGCTCCCTTGGCCGCGCCCGACTCGGCCATCAGCTCGGCGGGGGAGTGGTCCTCGGGCAGGGCCGCCCCCGTGGCCCGCTCGTAGGCGATCTCGTTGAGCCGGTTGCACAGCCGCTCGGCGAGGCGGCGGGAGTTGGCGAAGACGATCGTCGAGCGGTGGGCCTGCACCAGATCGGCGATCCGCTCCTCCACATGGGGCCAGATCGACGGCTTCTCGCCCGTGTCGGTGTCGCCGTCCCGCACGGGCGAGCCGCCCAGCTCACCCAGGTCCTCGACCGGGACCACCACCGTCAGGTCGAACTCCTTGTCCGACCGCGGCTGGACGATCTCCACCTTGCGCCGCGGCGACAGAAAGCGCGCCACCTCGTCCACCGGTCGCACGGTCGCCGAGAGGCCGATCCGCCGGGCCGGGCGGGTCAGCAGCTCGTCGAGCCGCTCCAGGGAGAGCGCGAGATGCGCGCCGCGCTTGGTCCCGGCGACGGCGTGGACCTCGTCGAGGATCACCGTCTCCACACCGCGCAGCGCCTCCCGCGCGGACGAGGTGAGCATCAGGAACAGCGACTCGGGGGTGGTGATCAGGATGTCCGGCGGGCGGTTGACCAGCGCGCGGCGCTCGGCGGCCGGGGTGTCGCCGGAGCGGACGCCCACCCGGATCTCCGGCTCGGGCAGCCCGAGCCGCACGGACTCCTGGCGGATGCCGGTGAGCGGGCTGCGGAGGTTGCGCTCGACGTCCACCGCCAGGGCCTTGAGCGGCGAGATGTACAACACCCGGCAGCGCTGCCGGGCCTCGGCCGGCGGGGGCGTGCTCGCCAGCCGGTCGAGCGCGGCGAGGAACGCGGCCAGGGTCTTGCCGGAGCCGGTGGGGGCCACGACCAGCACGTCCGAACCCTCGCCGATCGCCCGCCAGGCGCCCTCCTGCGCCGCCGTGGGCGCGATGAAGGCACCCGCGAACCATCCGCGGGTGGCGGGGGAGAATCCGTCGAGCGCTGGGCCTGCCATGCCCTCCATCGTGCACCGCACCACTGACAACGGGCGGACCCGCAGGTCACGGCCCCGGGCTGGTGGTTCCGCGGCTCGGTTCGCGGCGCACAATGACCTCATGGACACCAGGCGGCGGGCAGGGGAGTGGGCACGGCACTGGCGCTGGACCGCGCTGCCGGGTCTCGACCTGCTGCGGGCCCGCTATGTGCGCCACACCTTCCCCCTGCACTCCCACGACGGATATGTGTTCGGCGCGGTCACCCGCGGGGTGGAGGAGGTCGGGCTGCCGGGCGGCATCGAGCGGGCCGGCCCCGGCACCGTCGTCATGATCAACCCGGAGGTGCCGCACACCGCGCGCGCCGGGGTGCCGGAGGGCTGGGCCTACGCCACGCTCTATCCCTCCGCGTTGGTGATCGCCGACATCGCGGCCGAGACCACCACGGTCCGCGGCACGGTCTGGTTCGCCGAGGCCATGGTCGAGGACGCGCACGCCGCGCGGCTCATCGGCGAGGTGCACCGGGCGGCCGAGGAGGGCGACGCGCTCGCCGCCGACAGCCTGCTGCGCGTCACTGTCGCCCATCTGCTGCGTCACCACGGCGGCCCGCTCCCCACGCGCACGGCGCGCAGCGCGGGAGCGCGCTCGGCGGCGCGCGCCCGCGAGCTCCTCGAAGAGCGGATGGCCGACCCGCCCACCCTGGAGCGGCTGGCGGCAGAGCTCGGCACGGGCCCCTTCGCCCTGCTGCGCGCGTTCCGCGCCGCCTACGGGATGCCGCCGCACACCTGGCTCACCGACGCCCGGGTGCGCCGGGCCCGCCGCCTGCTGGACGGCGGGGCCGCCCCCGCCGAGGCCGCCGTCGCCGTCGGCTTCACCGACCAGCCCCATCTGAACCGGCACTTCACCCGGATCGTCGGAGTGCCGCCGGGCGCCTACCGGCGCGAGCGCGCCGCCAGGCCGTAGGCCCCGGCGTGAGCAGGTGCAAGAACGTACAAGACCGGGCACCATCCGGTCTCCTAACGTGCGGGGCGTGGCAGAACAGATCGACATACGTACCGGCTCCGAGCTCAAGGCGAGCGCGGCCGTGGTCCGTGACGCGCTGGGCGTCGGGGTCGCGGTCGGGCTCTCCGGCTTCGCCTTCGGCGTGACATCGGCGGGCGCCGGCCTCAGCATCGCGCAGAGCTGCGCGCTCAGCCTCCTCGTCTTCACCGGCGCCTCGCAGTTCGCCCTCGTCGGTGCGCTGGCGGCGGGCGGCAACCCGCTCACCGCCGCCGCGGGGGCGTTCTTCCTGGGCGTGCGCAACGCGTTCTACGGGCTGCGGCTGTCCGGCCTCCTCGGACTGCCCCGGCCCGTGCGCCCGCTGGCCGCGCACTGGGTCATCGACGAGACCTCCGCCGTCGCCCTCGCGCAGCCCGACCGGCGCACCGCGCGGCTCGGCTTCACCGTCACCGGCCTGAGCCTGTACGTCCTGTGGAACCTGACCACGCTGGCCGGCGCCTTCGGGGCGAACGCCCTCGGCGACACCGCCGCCTGGGGCCTGGACGCCGCCGGGCCCGCGGTATTCCTCGCCCTGCTGGCGCCCATGCTCCGCGGCACGGTCGAGCGGGCCGCGGCCGGCCTCGGGGTGTTGCTCGTCCTCGGCTGTCTGCCGCTGCTGCCCGCCGGGGTGCCGGTCCTGGTGGCAGCGCTCGCCGCACCCGCCGTCCTCGCCGTCCACGGCCTGCGTGACCGGCGCGCCACCGGGGAGGGCGGGGTCCGTTGAGCACCTGGATCGCCATCGGCGTCACCGCGGCCGGGTGCTACCTGGCCAAACTGCTGGGCCTTTCGGTGCCCGCCGGGGCCCTCGAGCGCCCGGCCGTCCGGCGCCTGGCCGCGCTGCTCCCCGTCGCGCTGCTGGCCGCCCTCACCGCTCAGCAGACCTTCGGCGACGGGCAGCACCTGGTCCTCGACGCGCGCGCGGCAGGGCTCGGCGCGGCGGCGCTCGCCCTGGTGCTGCGCGCCCCCTTTCTGGTGGTGGTCGCCGTCGCCGTGATCGTCACCGCGGGTGTACGGGCGCTCTAGTCCAGGGCGCGGCCGTACGCGCGCAGCGTCAGCAGGGCCTCGATGGTCGCGATCGGCCGCCGTTCCAGGGCTGCTCCGGGCGGGCCCGGGTGCCGGTGGGGGAGGGGCCAGCCGCCGTCCTCGCCCTGGGAGGCGGCGAGGAGGTCCAGCGACCGCTCCACCTCGGCGTCGGTGAACCACGGACGGGCCGACGAGTCCGGGGTGCGCGCCACCTCGTGTACGAAGATCCGCTCGCCCGGGGCGCGGCCCTCGGCGGGCGGATGGTCCTCGGCGCGCTCGGGGTCCAGCGTCACCAGCCCCAGTTTGCGCACCCGCCGCCCGAGCCGCTCCGCCGCCGCCAGTGCGCGCGGGCGGTCCGGCGCCCCGTCGAGGAAGGCGACGGCCGCCAGCACCTCGCGCGGACGGGGCGCGGCGCCCTCCGCCAGGGCCGCGACGGCCGCCCAGCAGAAGTCCGTCGCCCGGAACAGCCAGGCGTGCCACACGTCGTTGCGGTGCAGCAGACCCACCACCGGACCGGTGGCGCGCAGATCGCCGGCCGAGCCGTCCGCCGCGGGATTCCAGGAGGCCACCGCGGCGCCGGGCGGGGCGGGGCGGTGCGCCGGGAGCGCGCCGTCCGGGGTGGTGATCTCCGTCAGATAGCGGCACAGCAGCTCCACGCGCCGCCCCGCGCAGCGGCCGATCCCGTCCAGGACGCGCAGCGCGTGCACGGCGTGCTGCGGCCTGCTGTGCGGGCCGCGCAGATCCGGCTCCAGGGCGTGGCCGTAGCCCCCGTCGTCGCCCAGGTACGCGGCCAGCGCGGTCTCGACCGGATCGGCGCCGCCGCCCAGGAAGTGGTACGCGAATCTGCGCTGCTCGAGCACCCGGGCGGTCAGCCACACGAACTGCTCGGCGCGGGCGAGCGGGGAGGAGGGGACTGCTGCGGATCGGTCCATGGGCCGACCGTAGGCCGCAAAGCGCTGTCGCACGGCGGCTCGCGTCCGACTGCACCCCCAGGAGCGCGATACTGATCGCATGCGGTTGACGGACTTCTGGCAGCGGATGGCGGACTACTTCGGAGAGGGGTACGCGGACTCCTTCGCACGTGACCATGTGATGTCCGAGCTCGGTGGTCGTACCGTGCACCAGGCGCTGGACGCCGGCTGGGAGGCCAAGGCCGTCTGGCGCGGGGTGTGCGTCGCCCTGGAGATTCCGGCCGACAAGCGCTGAGCGGCCGCCGGGCCCGCGGCCCCGGAGTTGCGGGGTGGCCGGAATTCTTCCACGGATGTACGCCACACTTGCCGGGTGGCCCCAGCAGAAGAGACCCTCCCGCCCGACGCCGACGGCGTCCCCGCCAGCCCCGAGGCTGCCGCCGCCCCCGGGGCGCGGCCCGACGCGCGCATGCCGCGCTGGCTGCCGCGCGCCATGGTGCTCGCACTCGCCCTGGTGGCCTGTTATCGACTGGCCACCTGGGCTTTCGACCAGCTGACCGGACTGCTCCTCAACATCCTGATCGCGTTCTTCCTCGCGCTCGCCGTCGAACCGGCCGTGGACCGGATGGCCGCGCGCGGCATGCGCCGGGGGGCGGCCACCGGCCTGGTCTTCCTCGGCATCCTGATCGGTGTCGCCGGGTTCTTCACCCTGCTCGGCTCGATGCTCGCCGACCAGATCATGACCATGGTCGAGGACTTCCCGAAGTACCTGGACCAGCTGGTCAGCTGGATCAACGAGACGTTCCACACCGAGCTGTCGCGGGTCGAGATCCAGGACAGCCTGCTTCACTCGGACTGGCTACAGAACTACGTCAAGAACAGCGCGGACAACGTGCTGGACGTCTCCACGCAGGTCCTCGGGGGGCTCTTCAAGGTCCTGACGGTGGTCCTCTTCGCCTTCTACTTCGCCGCCGACGGCCCCCGGCTGCGCCGCGCCCTGTGCTCGGTCCTGCCGCCGACCCGGCAGACCGAGGTGTTGCGCGCCTGGGAGATCGCGGTCGCCAAGACCGGCGGCTACATCTACTCGCGCGGCCTGATGGCGCTGATCTCCGGCATAGCGCACTACGTCCTGCTGGAGTGGCTGGGCGTGCCCTACGCCCCGGCGCTGGCCGTCTGGGTGGGGCTGATCTCGCAGTTCATCCCGACCATCGGTACCTACATGGCAGGCGCCCTGCCGATGCTGATCGCGTTCACCGTCGAGCCCTGGTACGCGCTGTGGGTGCTGATCTTCGTGGTGGTGTACCAGCAGTTCGAGAACTATCTGCTTCAGCCGCGCATCACCGCCAGGACGGTGGACATCCACCCGGCCGTCTCCTTCGGCTCGGTGATCGCGGGCACCGCGCTGCTCGGCGCGGTGGGCGCGCTGATCGCGATCCCGGCGACCGCGACGCTCCAGGCGTTCCTCGGCGCGTACATCAAGCGGTACGACGTCACGGACGACCTGCGGGTCAAGGGCCGGACGCGGCGGCAGGGCGGTATGTCGGCGCTGGCGCGGGCGCGGGACACGCTGAAGCGGCGTGGTTGACACAAAAATCGAACATCCATTCTCATGGTGGATCTCGCCTGAGTTATCCACAGGCCGAGGACGTCCGGGCCGCTTGTCAGTGGCAGGGGTTAGCGTCGTGGACGTGAAGCGATCGACTCAAGCAAACCGGGTGGAACCCATGGCAGGAACCGACCGCGAGAAGGCGCTCGACGCCGCCCTCGCACAGATTGAACGGCAATTCGGCAAAGGCGCAGTGATGCGCATGGGGGAGCGGCCGAACGAGCCGATCGAGGTGATTCCCACCGGATCGACCGCGCTCGACGTCGCCCTCGGCGTCGGCGGCCTGCCGCGCGGCCGTGTGGTGGAGGTCTTCGGGCCCGAGTCCTCCGGTAAGACCACCCTGACCCTCCACGCGGTGGCGAACGCCCAGCGGGCCGGTGGAGCGGTCGCGTTCGTGGACGCGGAGCACGCGCTCGACCCGGACTACGCGCAGAAGCTGGGCGTGGACACCGACTCCCTCATCCTGTCCCAGCCGGACAACGGCGAGCAGGCGCTTGAGATCACCGACATGCTGGTCCGCTCCGGCGCGCTCGACCTCATCGTCATCGACTCCGTCGCCGCCCTGGTGCCGCGCGCGGAGATCGAGGGCGAGATGGGCGACTCCCACGTCGGTCTCCAGGCCCGGCTGATGAGCCAGGCGCTCCGTAAGATCACCAGCGCGCTCAACCAGTCCAAAACCACCGCGATCTTCATCAACCAGCTTCGCGAGAAGATCGGCGTCATGTTCGGCTCCCCCGAGACGACGACCGGTGGCCGGGCGCTGAAGTTCTACGCCTCGGTGCGCCTGGACATCCGCCGCATCGAGACCCTGAAGGACGGCACCGATGCGGTCGGCAACCGCACCCGCGTCAAGGTCGTCAAGAACAAGGTCGCGCCGCCCTTCAAGCAGGCCGAGTTCGACATCCTCTACGGCCAGGGCATCAGCCGCGAGGGCGGCCTGATCGATATGGGCGTGGAGCACGGCTTCGTCCGCAAGTCCGGCGCCTGGTACACCTACGAGGGCGACCAGCTCGGCCAGGGCAAGGAGAACGCCCGGAACTTCCTGAAGGACAACCCCGATCTCGCCAACGAGATCGAGCGGAAAATCAAGGAAAAGCTGGGCATCGGCGTCAAGCGGGAGGAGCCGGCCGCTGAGTCCGGCGCCGAGGCGGCCGGAGCTGTCGCGCCCGCCGCCGCGCCCGCCAAGGCGGCGCCCGCTGCGGCGGCCAAGGCCGGAACGAAGGCGGCCAAGACTGCCGCGGCCAAGAGCTGACCGTGACGCGGCGGACCGACTGGCCGGACGGCCTCGGCCGTCCGGTCGGCCCGGACAGCGGCGGCCCCTCCTCGTCGAGGGCCGAGCAGGGGCCGCCGCGCAGCCCGGAGGAGCAGGCGCGGGCGATCTGTCTGCGCCTGCTCACCGGGACCCCGCGCACGCGCGGACAGCTCGCGGAGGCGCTGCGCACCCGCGGCATTCCCGACGAGGTGGCGCAGGAGGTGCTGTCCCGGTTCGAGGACGTCGGGCTGATCGACGACGCGGCGTTCGCGGACGCCTGGGTGGAGTCCCGCCACCACAGCCGGGGCCTCGCCCGCCGCGCGCTCGCCCGTGAGCTGCGCACCAAGGGCGTGGACTCGGCCCTGATCGACGAGGCCGTGGGGCAGCTCGACGCCGAGCAGGAGGAGCGCACCGCGCGTGAGCTGGTCGAGCGCAAGCTGAGGGCCACCCGCGGCCTCGAGCGGGAGAAGCGGCTGCGCCGCCTGGCTGGGATGCTCGCCCGCAAGGGCTATGCGGAGGGGGTGGCGCTGCGGGTGGTGCGGCGCGCGCTGGAGGAGGAGGGGGAGGACCCGGAGCTGCTGGAGCGGCATCTGCCCGACGCGTAGCCGGGGCGGTCGCGGTGATCCCGGGCGAGGGCCTGTCCCGGGTGCCCGCCGGTCGTGGGGAAGGGGGGTTAACCCGACGATCAAGAGGCCGGTCGGCAGGAGCGCCCCCGGCCCCGGCCCCGTGGAATGGTGCGCTTATGACAGAGCACCCCACGCGGCGGGCCATGATGCTGCGCTACGCGATACGAACCCTGCGCGCCCGCAAGGGCGGATTCATCGGCGCGCTGCTCGCGTTGGTCTGCGCCTCGGCTCTGATCACCGCCTGTGGGGTGCTGCTGGAGACGGGCCTGCGCGGCTCCATTGCCACCGAGCGCTATGCCGCGGCCCCCGTCGTCGTCTCGGCCGACCAGAACGTGCACAAGACCACCGTCAAGCACAAGAAGGGCAAGACGAAGGTCAAGCACAAGGCCAAGCCGCTGGCCGAGCATGTCTGGCTGCCGTCTGACACGGTGCGCACCGTCCAGCGCGTCCCCGGCGTGCGCCGGGCCGTCCCCGAACTCACCTTCCCCGCCTACGCGGTGACGCCCGACGACCGCGTTCTGACCGGTCCCGGCGACACCCCCTCGTACGGCCACGCCTGGAGCTCCGCGCCGCTCACCCCGTTCGCCCTCACCCGCGGCAGCGCCCCGCGCTCAGCCGGGGATGTCGTCGTCGACCGCGAACTCGCGGCCCGCGCCGGTCTCGAGCCCGGCGACCGGCTCACCGTCCAGTCCACCGCCGCCCCCCGCGCCTACCGCGTCACCGGTATCGCCGCGCCCGCCGACGGCGATCTGCGCCGGCAGACCAGCCTGTTCTTCACCGACGCCGAGGCCGGCCGGCTCGCCGCCCACCCCGGCCGGATCGCCGCCATCGGTGTGCTGGCCGAACCGGGCACGGACCCCGCCCGGTTGAAGCAGGACCTCGCCGCGGCCCTGAGCGGCACCAAGGCCCGGGTCCACACCGGCGGCGACCGCGGACCCGCCGAATTCCCCGACGCGGCGGCCGCCCGTACCCGCCTGGTCAGCATGGGCGGCGCCATGGGCGGCACCTCGCTGCTGGTCGCGGTCCTGGTCGTGGTCGGCACCTTCGCCCTCTCCATCCAGCAGCGCCACCGTGAGATCGCCCTGCTCCGCGCCATCGCCGCCACCCCGGGCCAGATCCGCAGCCTCCTCGGCCGGGAGGCCCTCGTCGTCGGCTTGCTGGCGGGCGTCCTGGGCTCGCTCGCCGGACTGCCGCTCGCCCACTGGCTGTACGGCCGGTTCGTGGCGACCGGCGCCGTCCCCGCCACCCTGCACCTCGCGGTCGGACTCTTCCCGATGGCCGCGGCCGTGGGCACCACGCTGCTCGGCGCCTGGGCCGCGGCCCGCATCTCCGCCCGCCGGATCGTCCGCATCCGGCCCGCCGAGGCCCTCTCCGAGGCCGCGGTCGAGCGCCCCCGCCCGGCCCTGGGGCGGGTGCTGGCCGGGCTGGCGCTGCTGGCCGGCGGCGTGGTCCTGGTCGTACTCCTCGGCCATCTGCACACCGAGCCCGCCTCGACGCCCGTCACCTACCTCGCCGTCGTCGTCCTCGCGGGGGCCGTCGCGCTGCTCGGCCCGCTGATCGTCCGCATGGCGGTGGCCATCCTGGCGCTGCCGCTGCGCATGGCCCGGCCCTGGGGCCGGCTGGCCGCCGCCAACCTGCGCGGAAACGCCACCCGGATGGCCACCGCCGTCACCCCGCTCGTGCTGCTGATCGGCATGGCCGCCACGGTCCTCTTCCTTCACCCCACGCTCGACGACGCCGCCCGCCGCCAGGCCAGGGACGGCAACCGCGCCGACTGGACGCTCGCCTCCCAGGGGCCGGGCGTGCCCGGGGCGGCGGCCACCGCGGTCCGCAGGACGCCCGGCGTCACGGCCGCGACCGAGGTGGTGCGGACCACCGTGCGCGTCGGCCTCGACAAGTACCCGGCCCAGGGCGTCACCCCCGAGGGGCTGACCCGGACCTGGGACCCGGACGTGACCCGCGGCTCCCTGGCCCGCTTCGGCGACGGCACGGTGGCCGTCAGCGAGGTCGCGGCCGACGGCCTGGGCCTGGCTCCCGGCGACACGCTGAAGCTCACGCTCGGGGACGGCACCCGCGCCACCCTCACGGTCGTCGCCGTCTACGCCCGCGGACTGGGCTTCGGCGATCTGACCATGCCCCATGACCTGGTGGCGCGGCATGTCGACAATCCGCTGGCCTCGTCGGTGCTCGTGGCCGCGGACCACGCCACGCGGGCCGGCCTGGCGAAGGCCGTGCGGGACTTCCCGGGGGTACGGGTCCTGACCCCGGACCGGGTCGAGGAGCTGCGGGCCGCGACCGCGCGGACGAACGCGGAGGTCGACTACATCGCGATGGGCCTCATCGTGGCCTTCACCGCCATCGCCGTCGTCAACACCCTGGCCATGTCCACCGCCGAGCGCGGCCGGGAGTTCGCGATGCTCAGGCTGGCCGGGGCCACCCGGCGCCAGGTGCTGCGGATGCTGCGGATCGAGACGGCGGGCCTGCTGCTGATCGCTGCCGTCCTGGGGACCGGCACGGCGCTGGCCGTCCTGACCGCGTTCAGCGTCGGCATGACGGGCGGCGCGGCGCCCACCGTCGTCCCGCTCGCCTACGGGCTCGTACTGGGCCTCGCGGCCCTGCTGGCCTTCGCGGCGACGGTGCTGCCCGGGCGGCTGGCGCTGACGGCCCGCCCGGTGGATCTGGCCTCGGCCAAGGAATGAGCGGGCGGTCGACGGGCCTGGAGCGCAGGTTTCACGGGTTTCGCAGGTTTCACGGGTGAGGGCTCACCGGCAGGCCCGCCGCGCGCCACGCCTGGAAGCCGCCCACCAGATCCGTGGCGCGGGACAGCCCGAGCTGCCGCAGCGAGACCGCCGCGAGGCTGGACGCGTACCCCTCGTTGCACACGACCACGATCCGCAGATCGTGGTCCGTGGCCTCGGGCAGCCGGTGGTCGCACAGCGGGTCGAGCCGCCATTCCAGTTCGTTCCGCTCGACGATCAGCGCGCCCGGGATGGTCCCGTCGCGCTCCCGCAGGGCGGCGTACCGTATGTCCACCAGCAGCCCGCCCTCGGCCTGTGCCGCCGCGGCCTCCGCGGGCCCGAGGCGGTCCAGGTCCGTACGGGCCTCGGCCAGCAGTTCGTCGATGCTCCGCTTCTCGCTCATCGGATCACTCCCACTCACCCGGCAGCTCGACCTGTTCCAGCCGCAGCACCGGTCCGGTGCGGCTGTAGCGGCGCATCAGCGGCAGCGGCGGGTAGTAGGCGTGTACCGAGACCGCGTGCCGCTCCGTGGAGGTGTTGAGCACCTCGTGGACGTGGTGCGGTCCGAAGGCCCGCCCCTGTCCGGCGGGAAGCGACCGCTCACGGTCGACGTCGTCGGCCAGCTCGAGGGTCTTCCAGCCCTCGGTGGGCAGGCGCGCGGCGAGCGACTGCTCGCGCAGCTCACCGGCCGCCGTGACGAACGCGCCGTGCGAGCCGCCGTGGTCGTGCCAGCCGGTGCCGGTGCCGGGAGGCCAGCCGATCAGCCACGCCTCGCTGCCGCCCGGCCCCTCGAGCCGCAGCCAGGTGCGGCCCTCCGGGTCGAGGGGGAGGGAGTCGACGAGCGCGGTGTCGGCGGCGGTACGGCGGGCGAACTCGAGGAGCTCGGCCGGGCCGGGCGAGCCGCCGGCGGGGGACCCGGCGGGTGCCGAGGGCCGGGCGGGGGAGGATGTGCTTACGTCGGGCACTGAGACCGTCCTGAATGATCGCGAAAGGGGCGCGGCCCTGGCCGCGCGGGAAAAAGCCGATCAACAGGAGGGGCGACAGACGCAGCCCGCGTAGCGGACGAGGTCCACATGGACTCTCCGCCAGAAGCGCGGCAGCTGAGTGTCGGTCACGAGGCGTACTCAACCACGGGGCGGAAAGCAAGGTCAACTACTGCTGTCCACTCCGCGGACGCCCCCTGCCACGCCCCGGCGCGCACCCTGCCGCGCGCCGCCCTACCGGTGCGCCGTCGTTCCCGCCTCCGCCTCCGCCGACGCCTCCTCGGCGCCGCCGCCCCGCGCGGCCCTCCCGCCCAGCGCCGCGTCCGCGCACGCGTACAGCTCGGCCGGGCGTACCCCGGACAGCGCCGCGACCAGGTGCCCGTCGGGCCGCACCAGCAGCACGGTGTGGGCCGGGGCACCCGGGTACTCCTCGGCGACCAGCAGCTCGGCCCGCATCGGCAGCGCCGCGACGGCCGCCGCAAGCCGGGGCATCAGCCCCGCGCGCAGCCAGTGGCGGCGGTCCCACACACCCGTGCCGGGGGCGACGAGGACGACCAGCAGCTCCCGCCCCAGCCGCGCCCACAGCCGGGTGAGCGATCCGTCCGACGCGGTCACCGGCACATTGGCGGCGAGGGCGCCGATCTCGGTGTCGACCGTGATCGACCCCTCGGGGGCCGCCGCGGGCGTGAGCGGCGAGCGGCGGTGGACCGGTGGCTCGCCCAGGGGACCGCGCCCCAGATGGCCGTCGGTGAGCAGCTCGTCGTGGGCACGCACCGCGCCCGGTAGCACGGAGCGCCGCATCGCGTGCCAGCCGCCGGAGGCACGCACCAGCGGCAGCGCCTGGTCCGCGGCGCGCAGCCGGGCGCTCACGGCGCCGCGCCGCTCGGCCTGATAGCTGTCGAGCAGCGCGTCCGACGCCCCGTGATGCCAGGCGAGGGCCAGCTTCCAGGAGAGGTTGCCGACGTCGCGCAGCCCCTCGTCGAGCCCCTGGGTGCCGAGCGCGCCGAGCAGATGGGCGGCGTCCCCGGCGAGGAAGGCCCGGCCGGCGCGCCAGCGGAGCGCGAGCCGGTGGTGCACGGTGTGCACGCCGGTGTCCAGCAGCTCGTAGGGGAGCGCGGGGTCGCCGGACCACCCCGTGAGGGTGTCGCGCACCCGCGCGACCAGCGCGTCCGGCGTGACCAGGTCACGGCCCGGCGGCAGCAGCCAGTCCAGCCGCCAGACGCCGCGCGGCAGCGGGCGGGCGGTCACCTCCGCGTCGAGGGTGCGCCACGGCGGGGAGCGGTGCAGCACGGCCTCACCGGGCCAGGGGAGTTCGGCGCGCAGCGCGGCGACCGCGTGCCGCTCCACCGCGGTGCGCCCCGGGAAGCGCACACCCAGGAGCTTGCGGACGGTGGACCGGGGCCCGTCGCAGCCGATCACATAACTGCCCCGCCACCAGGTGCTCTGGGCGCCCCGTGTGCGGATGCTGACGCCCCGGGGATCCTGTTCCAGGGTGTCCAGGCGGGTACCGGGAACGATCCGGACCAGGTCCTCGCCGGGGACGGTGGCCAGCGCGGCGCGCAGGGCGCCGGTGAGCTCGTGCTGGGGCAGGTGCAGCGGCGAGGGCAGCGCCTCCTCTGCCTCGTCGCCGTCCGTCCCGGCGCCGACGTCATGGTGATAGCCGGAACCGCCGGGGACGCGACCGTCCGCCTGGCCGGGCAGGAACGGCCGACCGGGCACCAGGGACACCTGCCGGACCAGCTGCCGCCGCCGCAGGGTGCGCCAGCCGGTCCACGGCTCGGCCGAGTGGGCTGCCCGGCAGCCCAGCCGCTCCAGCAGGGCGGCGGTGTCGGGGCGCAGCACGGCCGTGCGGGCAGGGCGGCGCTCGTCGACCCCCTGGCTCTCGTCGAGCAGGATGACGGGCACCTCGGCGTGCGCGAGCGCGAGGGTCAGGGCGAGGCCGACCGGGCCCGCCCCGGCGACGATCACCGGGTCCACGGCGCGGTTCCCGTGACCCTGCGGGATGTACGTGAGTTGAGGAAACTGGCAGTTGAAACCCGGTGCGCGATCACACAAAGTATGCAACCCACTGCGGGTCCCCGCGTCAAGCGACGGGGGCGGTGGCGCGTACGCCACCGCCCCCGTCGGACCGGGTATACGGTCAGTTCTTCTTCGACGTGTCGACCGGTCCGGCGACCTCGGCCTGGTCGACGACGTCCAGCGCGTCTCCCGCCGCCACCGGCTGCTCGGCCGGAGCGACCGCGATGCCGCTCTTGGCGCGCCGGCCGCGCCGCTCGATCCAGTTGGCCAGGGCGGACAGCGCCAGACACAGGGCCACGTAGATCGCACCGCCGACGATGATCACCTGAACGTAGGGGCTCTCGTCGTTGACGACAGTCACCTCGGCGATGTGCTGCACCTTGTACAGCAGTTCCTGGTACGTGATGACGTAGCCGAGCGAGGTGTCCTTCAGGGTGACCACCAGCTGGCTGATGATGGTCGGCAGCATCGCGCGGACACCCTGCGGGATCAGGATGGTCACCATGACCTGGGTCTTGCGCATACCCAGGGCGTAGGCGGCCTCACTCTGCCCCTTGGGCACCGAGTTGATGCCCGCCCGCAACACCTCGGCCTGCACCGAGCCGTTGTAGACGGTCAGGCCGACCACCAGGGCCCAGAACTCCGTCCCGTCACCGGTGAATCCCAGATCGTTCTTGTAGGTGAGGAAGAGCACCCACAGGGCGTAGATGGTGATCAGCAGCGGGACGGCCCGGAACAGCTCGATGAATCCGGTCGTGAACACTCGGACCCACTTGTGGTCCGAGAGCCGGCCGACGGCCAGTACCACGCCGAGCGCCAGCGACAGCACCGCGGCCACGGCGAACACCTGGAGGGTGGTCAGCAGGCCGTCGATGATGTCGTTCTGGACACCCGTGTAGTTGAAGATGTCCCACATCTCCGGCGCGAACTGACCCTTGTTGTTCAGTCGCACGACGACGAAGACGATCAGGCCGATCACGGCGAGAGCGCCGATGACCGAGTACACGCGGTTGCGGATACGGGCCTTGGGACCGGGGGCGTCGTACAGGACGCTTGCGCTCATCGGGCCACCTCCATGCGGCGCTCCAGCAGCCGGAAGAGCCCGCTGATGGAGAAGGTGATGACCAGGTAGGCGAGCGCGATCCACAGGAAGATCCAGCCGATCGCGTACCCCTTGTCACTCAGCAGCTTCGAGACGCTGAACAGCTCGGAGACGCTGAAGGCGCCCGCGATGGCGGAGTTCTTGGTCAGAGCGATGAATATGCTGCTCAGTGGCGGGATCACAGTCCGGGTGGCCTGCGGAAGGACGATCAGCCGCAAGGTCTGGAAGAAGGTCATCCCCAGGCTCCGGGCAGCCTCGGCCTGCCCGATCGGCACGGTGCCGATGCCGGAGCGCACAGCCTCGCAGATGAACGTCGAGGTGTAGCAGCCCAGCGCCCCCACGGCGAGCTTGTAGGGGCTCGTCCCGGGGAAGAGGATCTGGGGCATCACGAAGAACGTGATCAGGAACAGCAGGGTCAGCGGGGTGTTCCGCAGCAGCGTGACCCAGGCGGTGCCGAAGGCACGCAGCGGCGGTATGGGGGACACCCTGAAGCCGGCCATGATGATGCCGAGGATGAGGGCGAGCGCCGCGCTGGCCGCGGTCAGCGACAGGGTGCCGAGGAACCCGTCGCGGAACTCAGGGAAGTAATCGAAGAGTAGGTTCATCTGTTCTCCGCGCTAGCGGTCAGGGCAGCACGACGGATCGCACCGGCTTCAGGGCGTACGGGGAGAACCGGCTCAGTAGCGCGGCAGGGGCGTCTTCGGGGCGACGTAGGCGGAGCCGGACTTGCCGAGCGTGCCCTCGTACGCCTTCTTGTAGTCGCCGTTCCCGATGTGCTTCTCGAGCGCGTCGGAGATCGCGTCGCGCAGCACCTTGTCGTCCTTGTTCATGCCGACGCCGTAGGGCTCCTCGGTGAACGGCTTGCCGACGACCTTGAGCTTGCTCGGGCGCTGGGCCGCGTAGCCCTTGAGGATCGCGTCATCGGTGGTGACCGCGTCCACCTGGCCGTCCAGCAGCTGCTTGACGCACAGCGAGTACTTGCCGAGCTCGGTGGTCTTGGCGCCGTACTTCGGCTTCTTGATCTCCTGGAGCGGAGTGGAGCCGACGATGGAACAGACCTTCTTGCCCTTGACGGCGTCCGGACCGGTGATGTCCTTGTCGTCCTTGCGCACCAGCAGGTCCGCGCCGGCCACGTAGTACGGGCCCGCGAAGCCGACCTGCTTCTTGCGCTCGTCGTTGATCGTGTAGGTGCCGACGTAGTAGTCGACCTGGCCCTTGGAGATGGAGGTCTCGCGGACGTTGGAGTCGACCGTCTTGAACTCGATCTGGTCCTCGGAGAAGCCCAGGTCGGCGGCGACCATCTTGGCGATCTCGATGTCGAAGCCGGAGCGCTTGCCGGTGGTGTCCTCGAAGCCGAGGTAGGGCTGGTCGGCCTTGGCGCCGATGATGAGCTTGCCGCGCTTCTGGGCCGCCTTGAGGGTCGGCGAGTCCAGCTTCACGTCCTTGGCGACGGTGTAGTCGCCGCTGACGACCTCGCCGCCCTTGGGCTTGTCGCCGGCCGTGCCTTCCTTGCCACCGCAGGCAGCGGTCGCCGCCAGAGCCAGAACCACCGAAGCCGCTGCGGCCGTCTTACGAATTCTCATCGTGCATCCCTCAGGTTTTGTTGTGCGTGCGTGCAGAAGGTGAGCCGTGCGGGGCTCAGTGGTGAAGCCAGGTGCGGGGGACCCGGGTGTGGGCCTCAGTGGTGCCTCAGTGGTGAAGGATCTTCGACAGGAAGTCCTTGGCCCGGTCGCTGCGGGGGTTGTTGAAGAACTCCTCGGGCTCGGCCTCTTCGACGATCCGGCCGTCGGCCATGAAGACCACCCGGTTCGCGGCGGAGCGCGCGAAGCCCATCTCGTGGGTGACGACGACCATCGTCATACCGTCCCGGGCGAGCTGCTGCATGACGTCCAGCACCTCGTTGATCATCTCCGGGTCGAGCGCGGAGGTCGGCTCGTCGAACAGGATCGCCTTGGGGTCCATGGCCAGCGCTCGGGCGATGGCCACGCGCTGCTGCTGACCACCGGACATCTGCGCGGGGTACTTGTCCGCCTGCTTGCCCACGCCCACTCGGTCGAGCAGCGTGCGGGCCTTCTCCTCGGCGGTCTTCTTGTCTATCTTGCGCACCTTCTGCTGGCCCAGCATCACGTTTTCGAGCACCGTCTTGTGCGCGAAAAGGTTGAACGACTGGAAGACCATGCCGACGTCGGCGCGCAGCCGGGCGAGCTCCTTGCCCTCTTGAGGCAGTGGCTTGCCGTCGATCGTGATGGTGCCGGAGTCGATTGTCTCCAGGCGGTTGATGGTGCGGCAGAGGGTCGACTTGCCGGACCCGGAAGGGCCGATCACAACGACCACTTCGCCCCGTGCGATGTTCAGGTTGATGTCCTGGAGCACATGCAGCGCGCCGAAGTGCTTGTTGACTCCTGACAGCGCAACCAACGCGTCCGCAACGGGAGTTGCGTCCTTGGTCACCGGTACTTCGCTCATTCGGCGTTTCGCTCCGTCCTCCTCGGTTGGGAGGACCTTAGGGGGCCGCCGAGACCAGCGTCATTACATCTGAGCGGAAATTGAGGATAACGATCCGGCAGCGGAGCGGCACTCTGTGTGAACGCGGTCCGAGGCTGTCGTACCGGCTACATAACGGAAACCTAAGTGTGACTAGATGCGTCTTGACGAGCACGCGCCTGCTGGGCGTGGATGCCCTGTGGCCATGTTGGCGAAACGCATGCGCCACTCTGTGGAAAGGTGGTGGAAGGCTCGGTGAGGCTGCTGCTCGTCGAGGACGACAACCATGTCGCCGCGGCTCTCTCCGCGGTGCTCGCGAGGCACGGTTTCGAAGTTACGCACGCCAGAAGCGGTGAGGAGGCGCTCAGAGCGCTGCTGCCCGACTCGGGGCCGCCGTTCGGCGTCGTGCTGCTCGACCTCGGGCTGCCGGACCAGGACGGCTTCCAGGTGTGCGGCAAAATCCGCAAGCGGACCACCACTCCCGTGATCATGGTGACCGCGCGGGCGGATGTAAGATCCCGCATCCATGGTCTCCACCTCGGTGCCGACGACTATGTGGTCAAACCCTACGACACCATGGAGCTGCTCGCCCGGATCCACGCTGTGAGTCGGCGCACGCTTCCGGCCGACCCCGCCCCGGCCTCCGAGGAGGGCACCGAGAGCCGCAACGCACCCCTGCGGATCGGCCCCGTCACCCTCGATCTGGCCACCCGGCAGGTCGCGGTGGAGGGTACGACCATCTCGCTCACCCGTAAGGAGTTCGACTTGCTGGCGCTGCTCGCCCAGCGCCCCGGCGTCGTCTTCCGGCGGGAGCAGATCATCAGCGAGGTCTGGCGGACCAGTTGGGAGGGGACCGGGCGCACCCTGGAGGTGCACGTCGCCTCGCTCCGCTCCAAGCTGCGCATGCCCGCGCTGATCGAGACGGTTCGCGGCGTCGGGTACCGCCTGGTGTCACCGGCGAGCTGAGGACCCGAGAGACTTCTCCCCGTGCGCACCCGACTTCTCCCGCTCCTCATCGTCCTCATGGCCGGCGTGCTGCTCGCGCTCGGCTTTCCGCTCGCGGGCAGCGTGGCCGCCCGCGAGCAGCAGCGCGTGGTCGTCGACCGGATCGATGACACCGCGCGGTTCGCCGCGCTCGCGCAGTTCGTCACGGCCGGGCCGGCCGCGGCCGCCAGCGCGGAGGACGACGAACGGCTCAGCACCCTGAAGGCCGAACTCCGGCGCTATCACGCCCTGTACGGCATCCGGGCCGGCGTCTTCTACCGGAGCGGCAAGCCCATGGCCCAGGCGCCCGACGGCTGGCGGCTCCCCAAGGCCGGGGACGGCGCCGAGGCGTTCGAGGAGGCCCTCCAGGGCCGTCGCAGCCATGACCCGGACCAGGTCTGGCCCTGGCAGCGGGGCCGGCTCACCGTCGCCTCCCCCGTGGTGCGCGACGGCGACGTGGTGGCCGTCGTGGTCACCGACTCGCCCACCGGGCAGATGCGGTCGCGCACCCTGCACGGGTGGCTGGTGATCGTCGTGGGGGAGGCCGCCGCGATGCTCCTGGCGGTCGGGGCGGCCTTCCGGCTCACCGGCTGGGTGCTGAGGCCCGTACGGATCCTCGACACCGCCACCCACGACATCGCCACCGGGCGTATGCAGTCGCGCGTCGCGGCCGCCTCCGGGCCGCCCGAGCTGCGCCGCCTGGCCCGCTCCTTCAACGAGATGGCCGACAACGTCGAGGAAGTCCTCGAACAGCAGCGTGCGTTCGTCGCTGACGCCTCCCACCAGCTGCGCAACCCGCTGTCCGCGCTGCTGCTGCGCATCGAGCTGCTGGCCCTGGACCTGCCCGACGGCCACGAGGAGATCGCCTCGGTGCGCACCGAGGGCAAGCGCCTCGCCCAGGTCCTGGACGACCTCCTGGACCTGGCCCTGGCCGAGCACTCCACCACCGACCTGAAGCTCACTGACATCGCCGAGCTCGCCGCCGACCGGGTCGACGCCTGGCTCCCGCTCGCCGAGCGGGAAGGCGTCCGCCTCTCCTACGAGGGCCCCTCGGCCGTGGCCGGCTGGGCCGACCCGGTGGCGCTGTCCAGCGCGCTGGACGCCGTCGTGGACAACGCGCTGAAGTTCACCCCGGCGGGCGCGGACGTGCGGGTCTCCGCTCAGCCGGACGGGGACACGGTCGCCATAGTCGTCGCCGACGGCGGCCCCGGCCTCACCGAGGACGAGCTCGCGCGCATCGGCGACCGCTTCTGGCGCAGCGGCCGCCATCAGAACATCAACGGCTCAGGCCTCGGGCTGTCGATCTCCCGGGCGCTGCTCGCCGCGGGTGGCGCCTCCATCGAGTACGCCCCCAACGAGCCGTGCGGGCTGCGCGTGACCATCACCGTGCCGCGCACCGGGCCGCACTAGGCCGGCCCTGGTACGGCGTCGCGGTAGGGGGTCGCAGTAGGGGCGGGCCGGGTGTGGGCGGTGGGCCCTACGGCTTGACCGAGCGGTAGTAGCGCGCCGCGCCCTCGTGGAGTTCCAGCGGGTCGGTGAAGATCGCGGTGCGCAGGTCCACCTTCTGCGCCGCGTGCACCTTGGAGCCGATGCGGTCCCGGTTCTCTATCACGGTCCGGGTGACGGCCTCCGCGAGCGCGGGGTCCACCCGGTCCGTGGTGACCAGGAGGTTCGGCACCGCGATGGTCTTGATGGCGTCCTTCTGGCGCATGTCCGCGTACGCGTCGGCGGGCACGGCCGCCGCCCGGTAGTAGCGGGTCACGCCGCCCTGGCTGTGCAGCGGGCCGATGAGGTCGCCGAGCTGGACCAGCCGGATCGGGAAGTCCTCGGCCAGGGTGCGCACGGCGGTCGTGGGCAGTCCGCCGGACCAGAAGAAGGCATCCAGCTTGCCCTCCTTCAGGAGGGCGGGCATCCGGTCGATGCCCTCGCGCACGGCCGTGACGTTCTTGTCCATGTCGAGCCCGGCGGCCTTGAGCAGCGACCTGGCGATCAGCTGTACACCCGAGTCGTCCTCGCCGACGCCGACCCGCAGGTTCTTGAGGTCCCGGGTGGACCGCACCCGGGAGCCCCTGGGCACCACCAGTTGCATGTAGTCGTCGTACAGCCGCGCGCAGGCGCGCAGCCGCTCGGCGCCCTTGCCGCCCTGTTTGCGGTAGGCCTCCACCGCGTCGGTGGCGGCGATGGCGAACGTGGCCCGGCCCTCGGCGAGCCGCCGGACGTTGTCCGGGGACCCCTTGCTGCGCTGGAGCGTCACGTCCAGGCCGGGGAGGTCCCGGGCGAGGTCGCGGCGCAGCATCTTGCCGTAGGTCTCGTAGACCCCGGTGGGCACTCCGGTCGCGAAGGTCACCGGGCCGTGGGGCGACTCGTCGTCCCCGATCGGCAGCAGCCACCACAGGAGCAGAGCGAGCGCGACGGCTCCGGCGGCGGCGGACTGAAGCGCGCGGCGCCGACCGAGGCGCGGAAGACGGACGGCCATGCGCAGGATCATGACAGTCCCTCCGGCCCTGTGGGGAGGCGGGGGCCGTCGGTGGCCGTATGCGGCCTCAAACGCGGCCTTCCCGATTCGGCACGGTGGCCTGATCGCCGCCCCTTACCCTGGATGGGTGAGCAGCAGCGAGGTAGCCGGTTTGAAGACCTACGAGGTGCGCACCTACGGGTGCCAGATGAACGTCCACGACTCCGAGCGGCTTTCCGGCCTCTTGGAGGAGGCCGGCTATGTCCGCGCGCCCGAGGGCGAGGGCGACGAGGCCTTCGCCGACGTCGTCGTGTTCAACACCTGCGCGGTGCGGGAGAACGCCGACAACAGGCTGTACGGCAACCTCGGCCGGCTGGCGCCCATCAAGGCCGGGCGGCCGGGCATGCAGATCGCCGTCGGCGGGTGCCTGGCCCAGAAGGACCGCGACACCATCGTCAAGAAGGCTCCCTGGGTCGACGTGGTCTTCGGCACGCACAACATCGGCAGCCTGCCGGTGCTGCTGGAGCGCGCCCGGATCCAGGAAGAGGCCCAGGTCGAGATCGCCGAGTCCCTGGAGGCCTTCCCCTCCACCCTTCCGACGCGGCGCGAGTCGGCGTACGCGGCGTGGGTCTCGATCTCCGTCGGCTGCAACAACACCTGCACGTTCTGCATCGTCCCGGCGCTGCGCGGCAAGGAGAAGGACCGCCGTCCGGGCGACATCCTCGCCGAGGTGGAGGCGCTGGTCGCCGAGGGCGTCAGCGAGATCACCCTGCTGGGCCAGAACGTGAACGCGTACGGGTCCGACATCGGCGACCGCGAGGCGTTCAGCAAGCTGCTGCGCGCCTGCGGGAAGGTGGCGGGCCTGGAGCGGGTCCGCTTCACCTCGCCGCACCCGCGCGACTTCACGGACGACGTCATCGCCGCCATGGCCGAGACGGACAACGTGATGCCCCAGCTGCACATGCCGCTCCAGTCCGGCTCGGACACCGTGCTGAAGGCGATGCGCCGCTCCTACCGGCAGGAGCGCTACCTCGGGATCATCGAGAAGGTGCGCGCCGCCATGCCGGACGCCGCGATCTCGACCGACATCATCGTCGGCTTCCCCGGCGAGACCGACGCCGACTTCGAGCAGACCCTGCACGTCGTGCGCGAGGCGCGCTTCGCCCAGGCGTTCACCTTCCAGTACTCCAAGCGGCCCGGCACGCCGGCCGCCGAGATGGACGGGCAGGTGCCGAAGGCCGTCGTCCAGGAGCGCTACGAGCGGCTGGTCGCCCTCCAGGAGGAGATCTCCTGGGAGGAGAACAAGAAGCAGATCGGCCGGACCGTGGAGGTGCTGGTCGCGGAGGGCGAGGGCCGTAAGGACGGCGCCACCCGGCGGCTGTCCGGCCGCGCCCCCGACAACCGCCTCGTCCACTTCGCGCGGCCCGAGGAGAGCGTCCGTCCGGGGGATGTCGTCACCGTGGACATCACCTACGCGGCACCGCACCACCTGCTCGCCGAGGGCCCGGCCAAGGGCGTGCGGCGCACCCGTGCGGGCGACGCGTGGGAGCGGCGCAACGCGGCCGAGGAGAAGAAGCCCGCGGGCGTGATGCTGGGCCTGCCGACGGTCGGCGCCCCGCCGCCGGTCCCCGCGCCCGCCGCGGGCTGCGGCTGCGACTGAGCGGGACGGCGACGTCTTCCTGATGGTGCCGGAGGCCGCGACGGGCAACGGCTGCCGGCGGTTCCGGGTGGCCGGGCTGCTGTGGGACTCGGCGCCCCGGCCCGAGCTCCCCGGATAGGCTGGCGATCATGCTGATCGCCGCCGCTGTCTGCCCCTGTCCACCGCTGCTGGTGCCCGAGGTCGCCGCCGGGGCGGCCGGTGAGCTGGACGCGCTGCGCGCGGCGTGCCTGGACGCGGTCGGGGTGCTGGCCGCGGCGCGGCCGGAGCGGCTGATCGTCGTGGGGCCCGCGGAGCGCGACGGGCGCGGCCCGCACCCGCAGGGCACGCCCGGGTCGTTCGGCGGCTTCGGGGTGGACCTGGACGTACGGCTCGGCGGCTGGGGCGAGGCCGGAGCCGGAGCCGGGGCCGAGGCCTCCGAGCGGACGCTGCCGCCCTCGCTGGCCGTGGCCGCGTGGCTGCTGGAGCGCGCGCGGTGGCAGGCCGCGCCGGTCGAGGGGCTGGGCGTGGGGGAACCTCTGGCGGCCGAGCGGTGTAGAGAAGTCGGAAGGGAACTGGCGGCACAGGCCGAGCGGGTCGCGCTGCTGGTGATGGGCGACGGCAGCGCGTGCCGGACGCTGAAGGCTCCGGGCTATCTCGACGACCGGGCGGCCGCCTTCGACGCGGAGGTGGCGCGGGCGCTGGGCGCGGCGGACATCGCCGCGCTCGCCGCGCTGGACGAGGAGCTGGCGGCCGAGCTGAAGGCGGCGGGCCGGGCGCCGCTGCAGGTGCTCGCGGGCGCGGGCGAGGGGGCCGCGCTGAAGGGGGAGTTGCGGTATGAGGGAGCGCCGTACGGCGTGGGGTATTTCGTCGCGATGTGGTCGTAGCGGCCCTCGCGGGAGCAGGTACGAGAGCGGGCATGGGCGCGGCCGCGGAGCGGGCGCTCCGCGGCCGTTCGCCGGAGGGGCTCAGGCGCTGGGCCGCTCGTCGCCCTTGGCCTTGCCCCCGCCCTCTTGCCCGTGGGAGAAGCGGCCGAGGGCGCCCTTGGCCTTGTCCGCACTGTTCTCGAGCTTGTCGCGGTACTTGCCCTTGGTCTTGGTGTCGACCGTCTTGACGGCCTTGTCCAAGCCGCGCTCGATCTTCTCCTCGTGCTGCCGTGTGAAGCCGGCGGCCTTGTCCTTCACGACTCCGGCCTTGGCCTTGAGGTTGTCCAGCACGCTCATGGGCCACCTTCCCTCGGTCAATGACTATCTGCGGGCACTCTCGTCGGTCTCGCTGTCCGCGGCGCCGAGCGATTCCTGCACGGCCTCCTGCCCGCCTTCCCGCGTGGGCTCCTGTTCAGTCTCCCGCACGGGCTCGCGCGCGGCATCGGCCTCCTGCTTGGACTGCTGCTTCGGAATACCGATGGCCTCGCCCGCCGGGGCAGCCGCCCCGGCGGGCTCCGGCCCCGCCTCGTCAGCGGCGCCGGCCGTCACTCCGTCCACCGAGGTGTGGGCCTCGGCCTGCTCGGTTGACGCCTCGGGCGATCGGCTCGCCTCCTTGGGACCTCGGCGAAACCAATCAAAAACACCCATAACTATCTCCATACCCTACTCGTGCGGGCGATATCGCGTGCCGCTCAGGCAACGACCCCGGAGGTGTCCCGTCACGTAGCTCGTTCGAGTAGGCGGTCCAGGGTTTGCGAGACTGGTCCGGTGAATACCCCAGGCCCCCCACCCAGCGTCATCGCCGTCGTCGGTCCCACCGCGGCCGGAAAGTCCGACCTGGGCGTCGCCCTCGCCCGCCACCTCGGCGGCGAGGTGGTCAACGCCGACTCCATGCAGCTCTACCGGGGCATGGACATCGGCACCGCCAAGCTGACCGAGGAGGAGCGGCAAGGGGTGCCGCACCGGCTGCTGGACATCTGGGACGTCACCCGGACCGCCAGCGTCGCCGAGTACCAGCGGCTGGCCCGCGCCGAGATCGACCGGCTGCTCTCGGAGGGCCGCACCCCCGTCCTGGTCGGCGGCTCGGGGCTCTACATCCGCGGTGCGATCGACGCCCTCGAGTTCCCCGGCACGGACCCCGCCGCCCGGGCCCGGCTCGAGGCCGAACTGGCGGAGCTCGGCTCCGGTGCGCTGCACGCCCGGCTCGCCGCCGCCGACCCCGAGGCGGCTCGCGCGATCCTGCCCAGCAACGGCCGGCGGGTGGTGCGGGCGCTCGAGGTGATCGAGATCACCGGCCGCCCCTTCACCGCGAATCTGCCGGGCCACGAGGCCGTCTACGACACCCTTCAGATCGGCGTCGACGTCGAGCGCCCCGAGCTGGACGAGCGGATCGCGGTGCGCGTGGACCGGATGTGGGAGGCCGGGCTCGTGGACGAGGTGCGCCGTTTGGAGGGCGCCGGGCTGCGCGACGGCCGCACCGCGTCCCGCGCCCTGGGCTATCAGCAGGTGCTCTCCGCGCTGGCCGGGGAGTACGGCGAGGACCAGGCCCGGGCCGAGACGGTGCGGGCCACCAAACGGTTCGCGCGACGCCAGGACTCCTGGTTCCGGCGCGACCCGCGCGTCCACTGGCTCAGCGGCGCGGTCGCCCGCCGCGGGGAGCTTTTGCACGACGCGCTGGCGTTGGTGGACCGGGCGGTCACAGCCTGATCACGTGATGGCATCGGGACGCTCCGTGTGCCATACCGGCCCGTGCGGGCATGCCATCATCGAGCTCCGATCGTGCTGTTGTTCAGGAGTTGGGAGGGCGGGTGGCGATGGAGGCCGGCCCTCGCGACGTATCGCAGCAGTCGCCCCACGGCGACCCGGGTCCGCTCACCTCCGACGGCCCTGACCTCGCCTCCGACGGTCCGGACCTCACTTCCGACGGTCCTGGCGGCGACGCGGTCTCGGCCGAGCCCGGCGCCCCGGCCATCGACGACGGCACCGAGGGGCTCCCCGCCCCCGGTGAGTCCTTCAGCGAGCTGCGTCCGCCGCGCCGGTTCCGGATCTGGCAGATCGCGCCGATCGTCGGCCTCGCGATCCTGGGCTCGCTGATGTTCGCCTTCCCGCTCGCCTTCGAGTTCGGCGACGGCGGGGCGGTGGTCGCCATGCTCGGGCTGCTGCTGAGCTGCTGCGCCGCCGGATGGGGCCTGATGGCCGCCCGTCGCGTGGGCTACACCTGGCCGGGGCTGCCGCCCCGGGGCTCCGGGCGCCGCCCCGACTGGCGGTTCATCCTGCTGTACGTGGCGGTGGTGGCGGTGCTGGCCACCCTCACCATCTGGCGCGTGGCCCGCCTGCGCTGATCCCCGCCGGTGGCGCCTCCGCCGGTCACCGCCGGTGGCGCCCCGCTCGTGGTCACCGCTGGTGGCGAGCCCTCTCGGAGCGCTCGTTCCGGGCGCCCCGTAGGATCGAGGGATGAACGACGCGCCCCGGCCGACCTTCCTCAAGGGCCACGGCACCGAGAACGACTTCGTCATCGTCCCCGACCCGGACGGCCGGCTCGAGCTGTCCCCGGCCGCCGTCGTCCGCATCTGCGACCGCCGGGCCGGCATCGGCGGTGACGGGCTGATCCGCGTCGTACGGTCCTCGGCGCACCCCGAGGCGCGGGCCATGGCCGACGAGGCCGAGTGGTTCATGGACTACCGCAACAGCGACGGCAGCGTCGCCGAGATGTGCGGCAACGGAGTCCGCGTCTTCGCCCGCTATCTGGAGCGGGCCGGGCTCGTCGAGCCCGGCGATCTCGCGGTCGCCACCCGCGCCGGAGTGCGCCGCGTCCATATCGCCAAGGACGGCCCCGGCGGCGCCGAAGGCCCCGGCGGGGCGATCACCGTCCGGATGGGCAAGGCCCTGCTGCCCGAGCCCGGCCCCGACGGCCCGATCACGGTCACCGTCGGCGAGCACAGCTGGCCCGCCCGCCACGTGGACATGGGCAACCCGCACGCGGTCGCGTTCGTCGACGACCTCGGCCAGGCGGGGCGCCTGCTCGACGCCCCCGGGGTGACCCCCGGCTCCGCGTATCCGCACGGCACCAACGTCGAGTTCGTGGTCGACCGCGGCCCGCGCCATGTGGCGATGCGGGTGCATGAGCGCGGCTCCGGCGAGACCCGCTCCTGCGGCACCGGCGCCTGCGCCGTGATGGTGGCCGCCGCCCGCAGGGACGGAGCGGACCCCGCGGCCGAGGGCCACCCCGTCACCTACACCGTGGACGTCCCCGGCGGACGCCTGGTGATCAGCGAACTCCCGGACGGTACGGTGGAGATGACCGGCCCGGCCGTGATCGTCGCCGAGGGCGAGATCGACCCCGCGTGGCTGGACACGGCCGTCGCCTGACAGTTCACCCCAATGGGTGATCCATTTCACTCTGGGCGAGAGCCGGTCGGCCGTGCGTGATGGGCTCGGTAGCATCAAGCACCGGCCCAGGGGGAGTGCCCACGCCGGTTGACGCTCGACGCCGCCGGAGGTGCCCATGAGCGCAGAGGCCACCGACCACGCCGCTCTCGGCCGCAGGCGCGGCCTCCCGCGCATCGACCTGCGCAATCTCCGCAGGTTCAGCAGGGCCGCGCTGTTGGGCTCGCCCGCCCGCGGCCGCCTGCCCGACGCGATCGAGCATGTGGCCAAGGTGCACCGGGCCCACCACCCCGGAGCCGATCTCGACGTACTGCGCCAGGCGTATGTGCTCGCCGAGTCCTCGCACCGCGGCCAGATGCGCAAGAGCGGCGAGCCGTACATCACCCATCCGCTCGCGGTCACCCTCATCCTCGCCGAACTGGGCGCCGAGACCACGACCTTGACGGCGTCACTCCTCCACGACACGGTCGAGGACACCGATGTGACGCTCGATCAGGTGGGCGATCAGTTCGGCGAGGAGGTCCGCTATCTCGTCGACGGCGTCACCAAGTTGGAGAAGGTCGACTACGGCGCGGCGGCCGAGCCCGAGACGTTCCGCAAGATGCTGGTCGCCACCGGCAACGACGTGCGCGTGATGTCCATCAAGCTCGCCGACCGCCTGCACAACATGCGCACCCTCGGTGTGATGCGCCCCGAGAAACAGGCCCGCATCGCCAAGGTCACCCGCGATGTGCTGATTCCGCTCGCCGAGCGGCTGGGCGTACAGGCGCTCAAGACCGAGCTGGAGGACCTGGTCTTCGCCATCCTCCACCCCGCGGAGTACGCCCGCACCCGCGAGCTCCTCCTGGAGCACGCGGGCCGCCCGGACCCGCTCGCCCGCGCCGCCGAGGACGTACGTGCCGTGCTGCACGAGGCGGGCATCGCCGCCGAAGTCCTCGTCCGCCCCCGGCACTTCGTATCCGTCTACCGGGTGGGCCTCAAGCGCGGCGAGCTGACCGGCTCCGACCTCGGCCGGCTGCTCGTCCTCGTCTCGGAGGACGCGGACTGCTACGCGGTCCTCGGCGAGCTGCACACCTGCTTCACCCCGGTCATCTCGGAGTTCAAGGACTTCATCGCGGTCCCCAAGTTCAACCTGTACCAGTCGCTGCACACGGCGGTGGCCGGGCGCGACGGCGAGGTCGCCGAAGTCCTCATCCGCACCCACCAGATGCACCAGGTCGCCGAGGCCGGGGTGATCGCCCTCGGCAATCCCTACGCGCCGAACGCGCCGGCGGAGGCCGCCGACTCGCCCGACGGCGAGCGCGCCGACCCCACCCGCCCCGGCTGGCTGTCGCGGCTGCTGGCCTGGCAGAGCGCCACCCCCGACCCCGACACGTTCTGGTCCTCGCTGCGCGCCGAGCTCGCCCAGGACCGGGAGATCACCGTCTTCCGGGCCGACGGCGGCACGCTGGGCCTGCCCGCGGGGGCCAGCTGTGTGGACGCCGCGTACGCCCAGTACGGCGAGGCCGCCCACGACTGCATCGGCGCCAGGGTCAACGGCCGTATCGCGACGCTGAGCACCGTGCTGCGCGACGGCGACATGCTTCAGCTGCTCATGGCGCGCGACACCCGGGACGCCGCCTCCTCGGGGCCCTCGCCCGAGTGGCTCGACCACGCCCGTACGCCAGCCGCGCGCATTGCCATCAGCCGCTGGCTCGCGGCCAACCCGGAGCGGCAGCAGCCCCAGCCGGCCACCGGCCCGGGCCCCGCACCGGCCGAGGACCCGGCCGGGGCCGCCGGGGGCGGCGCGTCCGGTGGCGGCGCGTCCGGTGGGGCCGCGGTGCGGGAGGCGGTCGCCACCGGCATCGCCGCGGACCTGCCCGGCGCGGCCGTGCGACTGGCCGGCTGCTGCACCCCCGTGCCGCCGGACGCGGTCATCGGCTTCGCGGTGCGCGGCGGGGCCGTCACCGTGCACCGCGAGCAGTGCCCCGCGGTGGCCCGTATGACGGCGGCCGGGCGGAGCACGGTCGGGGTGCGCTGGCTGGAGGGGGAGGAGGGCGACGGGGGCGACTACCGCGTGACCCTCCTGGCCGAGGCGTTCAGCAGACCCCGCCTGCTGGCCGACCTCACCGAGGCCATCGCCGCCGAGGGCGCAGCCGTGGTCTCGGCCGCCGTCGAGCCGCCCCGCGAGCAGCGCGTCCGCCATACGTACACGCTCCAGCTGCCCGACCCCGGGCGGCTGCCGACGCTGATGCGCGCCATGCGCGATGTGCCCGGGGTCTACGACGTGACGCGGGCGGGCCGGCGGATGGCGGCGGCGCGGTCCTGAACGGGCCGGAGCCACGGCCCGAACCCCCATTCGGGTGGAGTTGGGCCGCGCCGCCCGGCGCGGTCGTCCGGGCGTTGATAGCCGTAGATCATGCTGTCTTCCCCGAGGGGACGCCCCTCGCCGGCCCGGCGCGCACGACGTCGCAGGACCGCCGCCGCGGCCGCCGCGCTGACCGCCGCCCTCGTCGCGATCTGCCCGTCCTCGGCCGCGGGGCCGGTGTCCTCGGCGCCCGCGCCGCCCCCGGTCCCCCGGGGCATCGGCGACCGGCTCTTCCCGTATCTCGGCAACCCCGGCTACGACGTCGCGTCATACGACATCGCGCTGCGCTACCACGGCAACGACCGGCCGCTTGACGCCATCACCACCCTCACGGCCCGCGCCACCGCGCCGCTGCCCACCTTCAACCTCGACTTCGCCCACGGCGATGTGCGCTCGGTGCGGGTCGACGGCAGGCCCGCCCTGTTCACCGGCGCCGGGGAGGACCTCGTCATCACCCCGGGCCGGCCCGTCCACCGCGGCGCCCGGTTCCGGGTCACCGTCAGGCACACCAGCGACCCGGGCGGCAGCGGCGGCGGCTGGGTCCGCACCCACGACGGCCTGGCGATGGCCAACCAGGCCGACGCCGCGCACCGCGTCTTCCCCTGCAACGACCACCCCTCCGACAAGGCGCGCTTCACCTTCCGCGTCACCGCCCCCAAGCGCCTCACGGTCGTCGCGAACGGGCTGCCGCTCGGGCGCACCCAGAAGGGCGACGACATCACCTGGCGGTACGGCCTCGCCCACCCCATGGCCACCGAGCTGGCGCAGATCTCCATCGGCCGTTCGGCCGTTCTGCACCGCACCGGCCCCGGCGGGATGCCGGTGCGCGACGTCGTGCCCGCGGTGGACCGCGAGCGCCTGGCCAAGTGGCTCGCGCGCACACCGGCACAGCTGGAGTGGATGGAGAGGAAAGTCGGCCCCTACCCCTTCGAGACGTACGGGTTGCTCATCGCCAGGGCCACGACCGGCTTCGAGCTGGAGACCCAGACCCTCTCCCTCTTCGAGAGCGGCCTGTTCACCACCTCCGGACTGCCCTCCTGGTACATCGAGTCGATCATGGTGCACGAGCTGGCGCACCAGTGGTTCGGCGACAGCGTCAGCCCGCGCCGCTGGTCCGACCTGTGGCTCAACGAGGGCCATGCCACCTGGTACGAGGCGCTGTACGGGGACGAGCGCGGAAAGCTGCCGCTCGAGAAGCGGATGCGCCTCGCCTACCGGCAGTCCGACGCCTGGCGCGCCTCCGGCGGCCCGCCCGCCGCCCCCCTGCCGTCCGACGAAGACCACCAGATCGGTATCTTCCGCCCGGTCGTCTACGACGGCAGCGCCCTGGTCCTGTACGCGCTGCGGCAGCGGATCGGGCGAGCGGCGTTCGAGCGGCTGGAGCGGCGCTGGACGCACCGGTACCGCGACGGGGTGGCCTCGACCGCGGACTTCATCCGGCTGGCGTCGGAGGTGGCGGGCCGCGACCTGTCCGGCTTCCTGTGGCCCTGGCTGTACGGGAGGACGACGCCGAAGATGCCCGGGCACCCCGACTGGAAGTCCGACGCCGCGGCCCAGGGGGAAACCATGGCGAAAGCCGGCGGAAACCCGGGTGACGGCCCGGCCGCCGCGTGCGACCATCGACGGGTCGGCGCAGCGGCCGGCGGCCGGGAATCCTCCGGGTCCGCCACGCGTTGTCGACGGTGACAGCACCCAACGACGTAAGGATCGATTTGACCCACTCCTCTTCCCTTCCGCAGGACCGGCAGCGCTTCGCCTTCGCCGAGAGCCTTCGGGCCGACGCCCTGATGGGAGAGGACGTCGCCTGGAGTCACGAGATCGACGAGGAGCGTGACGGCGACCAGTACGACCGATCCGAGCGGGCCGCGCTGCGCCGCGTCGTGGGCCTGTCCACCGAGCTGGAAGACGTCACCGAAGTCGAGTACCGGCAGCTGCGCCTGGAGCGCGTGGTGCTGGTCGGCGTCTGGACGTCCGGCACGGTGCAGGACACGGAGAACTCCCTGGCGGAGCTGGCCGCGCTCGCTGAGACCGCGGGCGCCCTCGTGCTCGACGGGGTCATCCAGCGGCGCGACAAGCCGGATCCGGCCACCTACATCGGCTCGGGCAAGGCCCAGGAGCTGCGCGACATCGTGATCGAGACCGGCGCCGACACGGTGGTGTGCGACGGTGAGCTGAGCCCCGGCCAGCTGATCCACCTGGAGGACATCGTCAAGGTCAAGGTGGTGGACCGCACCGCCCTGATCCTCGACATCTTCGCCCAGCACGCCAAGTCCCGAGAGGGCAAGGCGCAGGTCTCGCTGGCCCAGATGCAGTACATGCTGCCGCGGCTGCGCGGCTGGGGTCAGTCGCTGTCCCGGCAGATGGGTGGCGGTGGCTCCGGAGCGGCGGGCGGCGGTATGGCCACCCGAGGCCCCGGTGAGACCAAGATCGAGACCGACCGGCGCCGTATCCGCGAGAAGATGGCGAAGATGCGCCGGGAGATCGCGGAGATGAAGACCGGCCGCGACATCAAGCGGCAGGAGCGCAAGCGACACCGGGTGCCCTCGGTCGCCATCGCCGGATACACCAACGCGGGGAAGTCCTCGCTGCTCAACCGGCTCACCGGCGCGGGTGTTCTGGTGGAGAACGCACTGTTCGCCACCCTGGACCCGACTGTGCGCCGGGCCGAGACGCCCAGCGGGCGGCTGTACACCCTCGCGGACACCGTCGGCTTTGTGCGGCATCTGCCGCACCACCTGGTCGAGGCGTTCCGCTCCACCATGGAGGAGGTCGGCGACGCCGATCTGATCGTCCATGTGGTGGACGGCTCGCACCCGATGCCGGAGGAGCAGCTGGCCGCCGTGCGCGAGGTGATCCGCGATGTGGGCGCGGTCGACGTGCCCGAGATCGTGGTGGTCAACAAGGCGGACATGGCGGATCCGCTGGTGCTCCAGCGGCTGCTGCGCCTCGAGAAGCGCGCCATCGCGGTGTCGGCCCGTACGGGGCAGGGCATCGACGAGCTGCTCGGGCTGATCGACGCCGAGCTGCCGCGGCCTCAGGTCGAGATCGAGGCGCTGGTGCCGTACACCCAGGGCAAGCTGGTCTCGCGCACGCATGCCGATGGCGAGGTGCTCTCCGAGGAGCACACCGCGGAGGGCACGCTGCTCAAGGCCCTGGTGCACGAGGAACTGGCCGCCGAGCTGCGGCGGTACGTACCCACGGCCACCCCCTCGCAGGGCTAGCCACACCCCTTCCACGACGAAGGCCCGCCTCCGGGAGACCGGGGGCGGGCCTTCGTCGTACGCGCCGAGGGCGCGCGGGCCCTCGCGGGGTGTGCGGGGCGCGGCGGCCGGCCAGGGCCGACCGCCGCGCCCTTCGTTCCGGCACGGCCGGATGGTTCTCCTGGCGTCCTACTGGTTGGCGAACTTCTTGCTGACCGCGTTGTAGAGGGCCTTCGCCTCGGGGCCGAGGTGCGGGCCGGCCAGCCAGGTGGCGTTGGACGGGCCGATCGAGGTGTTCGACACCAGCGCCGGCTTGCCGTTCGAGCCGGTCGCGACCCAGCCGCCGCCGGACGAACCCGCGGTCATGGTGCAGCCGATGCGGTACATCGTCGGCTGCTTGGCGTCGAGCGAGAGCCGGCCGGGCTTGTCCGTGCACTGGTTCATCTTCTGGCCGTCGAAGGGCGGCGCGGCCGGGTAGCCCGTGGCCGTGATCGCGCTGATCGACTTCACCGCCGGGGCGTTGAAGTCGACCGGCAGCGCGCCGCCGACCGTCTCCTCGAGCGACTTGCCGCCGCTGTTCTCCGGCTTCACATGCAACACCGCGAAGTCGTACGGGGCGCCCTTGCCACCGATGGCCGCGCCGTTGTCGATCCACTGCGAGGAGGTCTGCGCCCAGTCGGCCCACCAGACACCCTTGGGGGCCAGCTGTTCCTTGGTGGCGTTCTCCAGCTCGGCGGCCGACTTGCCGGCGTCGTTGTACGAGGGGACGAACATCAGGTTCTTGTACCAGCCGCCGCCCTTGCCCGCGTGGACGCAGTGGCCCGCCGTCCACACCAGGTTGGACTTGCCCGGGTGCGCCGGGTCCTGCACCACGGTGGCGGAGCAGACCATCGAGCCCTGGGGGCCGTCGAAGAAGACCTTGCCCGCCTCGGGGACGTTGGCGCTGTAGGGGCTCGCGACCTGCTTGGCCGTGACCGGCTGCGGGTCGGGGTCGGTTATGCCCTGGTCACCCGAGATGTCGTTGTCGTCGACCGGGGTGTCGGGCTCCTGGGCCTCCTTCATCCGGTCCGGCTTCCAGAGGTCCTTGATGATCGGGTTGATGAAGTCGCCCGCCTCACGCAGCCAGTCGTCCTTGTCCCACTTGTTCCAGGCGCCGTTCTTCCACTTGTCCAGGTCGATCCCGAGGTCCTTCAACTTGTCGTCGAGGTTGTCGGGAAGGGTGACGTCGCCGGCGTTCTGAGACGAGGAAGCGGTCGGCTCGGACTCCGCGTTGTCGTCCGAGGGGCCGCACGCCGTGGCGGTCAGCGCCAGCACCGAGGCGATGGCCGCGGCGGCCAGGAACCGTGAGCGCGAGGCTTGCTGGCGATTGGATGGCATGGACGGAACTCCCCCTGATGTTCTGGGCTGCTCTGAGTGCTGCTGTGAATTTGTCATGCACCGCCCCCGAGGATGGGACGGCCCCCACTATGCCGGTGCCGCCTACGACGGCCGGAGCCGGGTCCTTGGTTCCCAGTCACACGGATCTTCCGGTTGCCCGTGATCCCACGCCCCACGCGTCGTTGGTACGTGCGGGGGACAGCCGAAAGGCGCTCAGCAGCAGGAGGACCGAAGCCGTGCCCGCACCCGACATGCCGCACTCCCCCGGGGAACACCGCCCACACCTTCCGCCGGCACTGCGGACCGCCGCCGAGCGGTGCCAGGACGGAGCAGGCGCCGAGGCGGCGGTCGTCCCACGGCAGGGCCGCCGCACCGACAGCGCGCCCCGCGGTCAGAGCCCCGCGAGCCTCCCGGCCCCGCTGGGCGGCTCCCCGCGCGACGTCCCAGAGCTCGACCCGTACGACGCCCCGGACGATCCGCTGGACCACCCCGACCCCTGGGCCGCGGCGGACGCCTGCGCCACCGAGAACCTGTTGCGCTGCTGGGTACGCGAGAGCGGCGCCGCTCCCCCCGACGCGGACACCCTGCGCATCCCGCTCCCCGCCACCGACACCGCGCTGCTCGTGCCAGTGCGCCACTGGTCAGCCACCGGATGGCATCGCTTCGGCCCACCCGTGTTCGACGGCGGCGCCCAGGACGCGCCCGCCCTCGACGCGGTCACCCTCGCTTCCCTCCTCGGCCGGGAGGCGGACCACGGCACCGAGCGGCTCGGTGCCCGGGCCGGGACCACCGAACTCGTCGGCCGCGTCGCGAACTCCGTGCAGCACACCGCCCGGTTTCTGTCCCGCCGACGGGCCGCCCCCGCCGATCCCGCCACGGACACCCCCTTTCTGACCGCCGAACAGTCCCTTCTCCTCGGGCACCCCCTCCATCCCACGCCCAACAGCCGCGAGGGGCTCTCCGACGCCGAATCGGCCGTCTTCTCACCGGAGTCGCGTGGCTCCTTCCCCCTGCACTGGATCGCCGTCGACCGCTCCGTGCTGGCCTGTGACTCGGCCTGGACCGAACGCGGCCGGACCGTGCCCGCCGAACGGCTGGCCCTCTCGCTCGCGGGCCCCGACCCGGAACTTCCGCCGGGCACCGTCCCCTTGCCGCTGCACCCCTGGCAGGCCCGGGAGATCCGGTACCGCCCGGACGCCGCCGCGCTCTTCGACGCGGGGCTGTTGCACGACCTGGGACCGGCCGGCGAACACTGGCATCCCACCTCCTCCATCCGCACCGTGTACCGGACCGGCGCACCCGCGATGCTCAAGCTGTCGCTCGGCCTGCGGATCACCAACTCCCGCCGCGAGAACCTCCGCAAGGAGCTGTGCCGTGGCGTCGAGGTGCACCGGCTGCTGCGCAGCGGCCTCTCCGGGCAGTGGCGGGCGGCCTGCCCCGGGCGCCCCGGCTTCGACATCGTCCGCGACCCCGCCTGGCTCGCGGTCGACAAGCCCGACGGCACTCCGCTGACCGGAGTCGATGTCGTCATCCGGCACAACCCGTTCGGCCCAGGTGACGAGGCCGTGTGTCTGGCAGGCCTCACCTCGCTCCGCCCCTGGCCGGACCACAGCGCGATGTGCTCACGGCTCGAACGGATCGTCGCCCGGCTCGCCGCCCGCACCGGCCGCCGCCCCGCGACCGTCAGTGCCGAGTGGTTCCTGCGGTATCTGCACACCGTCGTACGGCCCGTGCTCTGGCTGGACGGGGAGGCCGGCATCGCCCTGGAGGCGCACCAGCAGAACACCCTGGTGCTGCTGGACATCGACGGCTGGCCGATCGGCGGCCGCTACCGCGACAACCAGGGCTACTACTTCCGTGAGTCCCGGCGCCCCGAACTCCAGCGGCGACTGTCCGATCTCGGGGCCCTCAGCGACACGTTCGTCTCCGACGAGGTCGCCGACGAACGGTTCGCCTACTACCTCGGCGTCAACAACATCCTGGGCCTGATGGGTGCGTTCGGCTCCCAGCGGCTCGCGGACGAGCACCTTCTGCTGGCCGCGCTCCGCCGCTTCCTCGCCGAGGCCGCGTCCGGCCCCGCGAAGACCCGCTCGACACTGCCCGCCAGGCTCCTGGAGGCGCCCACCCTGCGCTGCAAGGCCAATCTGCTCACACGGCTGCGCGGCCTGGACGAGCTTGTGGGCCCGGTGGATACCCAGTCCGTCTATGTCTCCATCCCCAACCCCCTGTTCCGATCGGTGACTTCCCACGCATGACGTCCACGGCCTGGCGCCCCACGACGCCCCGGTAACGACAAGAGGAGAGCGCCGCCATGCCGCCCACCGACTCCGGCACCGGCTCCAGCACCGAGGACACCCTCGACATGCGGCCGTCCGAGGAGCGCGCCGCACGCCTTGCCGAAGAGCACCTCGCCGGGGCGGAGGTCCCCGATCGGCCGGACCTGCTCGACGGGGTCGCCCAGTGGGGGGCCGCCGGCACGGCGGTGGGCGCCTTCCAGCTCGTACCGGTCCACCTCCAGCGCGATGTCGAGCTCATCGCCCGATGGATGAACGACCCGGCCGTCGCCGCCTTCTGGGAACTGTCCGGCCCCGACGAGACCACCGCGCGGCATCTGCGCGCCCAGCTCGACGGCGACGGCCGCAGCGTGCCCTGCCTGGGGGTCCTGGACGGGGTGCCGATGAGCTACTGGGAGGTGTACCGCGCGGACCTCGCCCCCCTGGCCCGGTACTACCCGGCCCGGCCGCATGACACGGGTCTCCATCTGCTCATCGGCAGCGTGCGCGATCGGGGCCGCGGCATCGGCACGGCCCTGCTGCGCGCCGTGGCCGACCTCGCCCTCGACCGGCGACCCTCCTGCGGCCGGGTGGTCGCCGAACCCGATCTGCGGAACAGCCCCTGCGTGGCGGCCTTCCTCGGCGCCGGCTTCCGTCTCGCCGCCGAGATGGAACTGCCCGACAAACACGCGGCCCTCATGCTGCGGGATCGCACCCTGCGCCACCTCCTGTGATCCGCCGGCGCCACTTCGCGCCTCTGCCTTCCATACACCGCCCGACCCGTTCCGGTTCCGCGCCAGGAGATCCGCCCCGTGATGTCAGTGCCGCCGCGTAGGCTGACAGGCCTATGACTGCATCGTCCCCGCCGCCACTCGCCGACCTGCTGCATGCCGCCGTCACCGCCGTCGGCGGCACCGAGCGCCCCGGCCAGGTCGCCATGGCCGAAGCCGTAGCCGAGGCGATCGGCGACAATTCCCATCTGCTGGCCCAGGCCGGCACCGGCACCGGAAAGTCCCTCGGCTACCTCGTGCCCGCCCTCGCGCACGGAGAGCGTGTCGTGATCGCCACGGCCACCCTCGCCCTTCAGCGTCAGCTCGTCGAGCGCGACCTGCCGCGCACCGTCGACGCCCTGCACCCGCTGCTGCGCCGCCGCCCCGAGTTCGCCATGCTCAAGGGCCGCTCCAACTACCTGTGTCTGCACCGCCTCCACGAGGGCGTGCCGCAGGAGGACGCCGAGTCGGGGGAAGCCGGGCTGTTCGACCCGTTCGAGGCCGCCGAGCCCACCAGCAAGCTCGGCAAGGACCTGCTGCGGATGCGGGACTGGGCCGATGAGACCGAGACGGGCGACCGCGACGATCTGACTCCCGGCGTCTCCGACCGCGCCTGGTCCCAGGTCTCCGTCTCCTCGCGGGAATGCCTCGGCGCGTCGAAGTGCGCCTACGGTGCCGAATGCTTCGCCGAGGCCGCCCGGGAGCGGGCCAAGCTGGCCGAGGTCGTGGTCACCAACCACGCGCTGCTCGCCATCGACGCCATCGAGGGCGCGCCCGTCCTGCCGAGCCATGAGGTGCTGATCGTCGACGAGGCCCATGAGCTGGTCTCCCGGGTCACCGGAGTCGCCAGCGGCGAGCTCACCCCGGGCCAGGTCAACCGCGCCGTGCGCCGCGCCGCCAAGCTCGTCAACGAGAAGGCGGCGGACGCCCTCCAGACCGCCGCCGAGACCTTCGAGCGGCTCATGGAGCTGGCGCTGCCCGGTCGCCTCGAGGGGATCCCCGAGGACCTCGGCTATGCCCTGATGGCGCTGCGCGACGCGTCGCGTACGGTCATTTCGGCGCTCGGCGCCACGCGTGACGCCTCGGTCCAGGACGAGGACGCCGTGCGCAAGCAGGCCCTCGCCTCCGTGGAGAACATCCACCAGGTGGCCGAGCGCATCGTGGACAGCTCCGAGTACGACGTGGTCTGGTACGAGCGGCATGACCGCTTCGGCGCCTCGCTGCGCGTCGCCCCGCTCTCGGTGTCGGGTCTGCTGCGCGAGAAGCTCTTCGAGGACCGGTCGGTGGTCCTCACCTCCGCGACCCTCAAGCTGGGCGGGGATTTCAACGGCGTGGCCGCCTCGCTCGGCCTCTCTCCCGAGGGCGTCCAGGGCGCCGACGGCGAGGAGGACGCCCCGCCCCCGTGGAAGGGGCTCGACGTCGGTTCGCCCTTCGACTACTCCAAGCAGGGGATCCTCTACGTCGCCAAGCATCTCGCCCAGCCCGGCCGCGAGGGCAGCCGCTCGGACATGCTCGACGAGCTCGCCGAGCTGGTGGAGGCCGCGGGCGGCCGGACGCTCGGCCTCTTCTCCTCGATGCGCGCCGCCCAGGCGGCCGCGGAAGAGCTGCGCGGCAGGCTCGACATGCCGATCCTGCTTCAGGGCGAGGAGACGCTCGGGGAGCTGATCCGCACCTTCGCCGCCGATGCCCGTACCTGCCTGTTCGGCACGCTCTCGCTCTGGCAGGGCGTCGATGTGCCCGGCCCGAACTGCCAGCTGGTGGTGATGGACCGGGTGCCGTTCCCGCGCCCCGACGACCCGCTGATGAGCGCTCGCCAGAAGGCCGTGGAGGAGGCCGGTGGCAATGGTTTCATGGCGGTAGCGGCCACACATGCCGCCTTGCTGATGGCTCAGGGGGCGGGCCGGCTCGTGCGCGCCTCCGGGGACCGCGGGGTCGTCGCCGTGCTGGACCCGCGTGTCGAGCGGGCCCGCTACGGCTCCTTTCTGCGCAAGTCCATGCCGGACTTCTGGTACACGACCGACCGCAATCAGGTGCGCCGCTCGCTGGCCGCCATTGACGCCGTGGCCAAGAAGGCCCAGGCGTAGCACGGCGCGGACACAGCAGGGCCCCGGAACCGGCGCAGAGGTTCCGGGGCCCGGTCACTGGGCGCGGAGGGTCGACGCGCCTGGACCCGCCGAGCTCAGACCCGGCGCAGCACCGCGACCACCTTGCCCAGGATGGTCGCCTCGTCGCCAGGGATCGGCTGGTACGCGGCGTTGTGCGGGAGGAGCCACACATGGCCGTCCTCCCGCTTGAAGCGCTTGACCGTCGCCTCTCCGTCGAGCATCGCGGCGACGATGTCGCCGTTCTCGGCGACGGGCTGGCGGCGCACCGTCACCCAGTCACCGTCGCAGATGGCGGCCTCGATCATGGAGTCGCCCACGACCTTCAGGACGAAGAGCTCACCGTCACCGACGAGCTGCCGGGGGAGCGGGAAGACGTCCTCGACGGACTCCTCGGCGAGGATCGGGCCACCGGCCGCGATCCGGCCGACCAGGGGAACGTACGAGGCGGCGGGCTTGCCGGTGGTGTCGGCGGGCTGGGCGCTGGGCTGGTCGGAGCCGCGCACCTCGTACGCCCGGGGCCGGTGCGGGTCGCGCCGCAGAAAGCCCTTGCGCTCCAGAGCCATGAGCTGATGGGCGACGGAGGAGGTGCTGGAGAGGCCCACCGCCTGCCCGATCTCACGCATGGACGGCGGGTAGCCGCGCCGCTGCACAGAGTCGCGAATGACCTCGATGACCCGGCGCTGCCGGTCGGTCAGCCCGGAGCTGTCCGCCCGGATGCCTGGAGGTCGGCCGGGTAGGGAGCGCGCGGGCTTCTGCCCCTCCGGGTTCGTGGCTGCGTCATTCATCGGGTGGCCCTGGTTCATCGCGTGCGTGTGTTCGAGTCGGCTCTGGGAACGCTCCTGGGCGGTGATGGTGGCGCTCTCTGTGGTGGTGGTCACGACGGCCCCTCTCGAGATGTTCTCCCTAGTAGGGCAACGGTAGTTGCTTTCGAAAGGTTGCGCCAAACACACGTTCGAGTGAAATTTCGCAGATGAGCTGACGTGATCACAGGATTGGGTGTATAGGGCGATTGATGTGGTGGTCGGTGAGGCGGTGCCCAGTCTGACATCCTCACCCCCGGTGGCGTGGCGGCCGGTGGGCTTCGCGTAGTCTCGTGCCTGCTCGCGAGTCGGGACACGCCGCCGCTGCGGCTGGATGTCAGGCACCACATCTAGTGGTTAGATGGAGTCAGCCGCCCACAGATTGTGGTCCCCGGTTATTCGCAACCGAGCGCTTCGCCTATGCTTGTGGTCGCTTCGAAAGGCCTGTGAGGGCCGGTCGAAGCATGCCGAAGCACATCAGCTATACGCCGTTCTTGAGGGTGAGGAGGGTACGGAGTCATGCACTGCCCCTTCTGCAGGCACCCCGACAGTCGAGTCGTCGACAGCCGGACCACCGACGACGGTTGTTCGATTCGCAGGCGCCGCCAGTGCCCCGACTGCTCGCGTCGCTTCACGACCGTGGAGACCGCGTCACTGATGGTGATCAAGCGGAGTGGGGTCACCGAGCCCTTCAGTCGCGACAAGGTCATCTCCGGGGTGCGCAAGGCGTGCCAGGGCCGCCCGGTCACCGAGGACGCCCTCGCCAAGCTCGGTCAGCAGGTGGAAGAGGCCGTGCGGGCCACCGGCAGCGCGGAGCTGTCCACCCATGACGTGGGGCTCGCCATACTCGGCCCGCTCCAGGAGCTCGACCTCGTCGCATACCTCCGCTTCGCCTCCGTCTACCGCGCCTTCGACTCCCTCGAGGACTTCGAGGCCGCGGTCACGGAGCTGCGCAACCAGCAACGGCCTCCCGCGAACGACCGCGGGCCCGGCGCCGACGGGGCCGCGGAGGTCCCCGCGCCCGCCACCGCCACCGACTGAGTCGCGGCGGCCAAGGCCTGCCGGGGGCGTAGTGCCCTCGGATGAACGACATACACCGTGCCGCGGGAAGAAAACGGCACATCAGGGCGTTTTTGCCCGTACAGGGAGGCGGAATGACAGAGACGACGAGCGGCCCGGCACGAGGTTCCCGCTCCAAGGGAAGCAAGGCGGCCAAGGGCCTGCGTATCGAGCGCATCCACACCACCCCCGGCGTGCATCCGTACGACGAGGTGGTCTGGGAGCGCCGTGACGTCGTCATGACCAACTGGCGCGACGGTTCGATCAACTTCGAGCAGCGTGGCGTCGAGTTCCCCGACTTCTGGTCGGTGAACGCGGTCAACATCGTCACAAGCAAGTACTTCCGCGGCGCGGTCGGTTCTCCGGACCGCGAGTCGAGCCTGAAGCAGCTCATCGACCGGGTGGTGCGCACCTACCGCCGGGCCGGTGAGGAGCACGGCTACTTCGCCTCCCCCGCGGACGCCGAGATCTTCGACCACGAGCTCACCTACGCCCTGCTGCACCAGGTCTTCAGCTTCAACTCGCCGGTCTGGTTCAACGTCGGCACCAAGCAGCCGCAGCAGGTCAGCGCCTGCTTCATCCTCTCCGTCGACGACTCCATGGAGTCGATCCTCGACTGGTACAAGGAAGAGGGGATGATCTTCAAGGGCGGCTCCGGAGCCGGCCTGAACCTCTCCCGTATCCGCTCCTCCAAGGAGCTTCTCTCCTCCGGCGGCAATGCCTCCGGGCCGGTCTCCTTCATGCGCGGCGCCGACGCCTCCGCCGGGACGATCAAGTCGGGCGGCGCGACCCGCCGGGCCGCCAAGATGGTCGTCCTCGACGTCGACCACCCGGACGTCGAGGCATTCATCGAGACCAAGGTGAAGGAGGAGGAGAAGATCCGCGCGCTGCGCGACGCGGGCTTCGACATGGACCTGGGCGGGGACGACATCACGTCCGTCCAGTACCAGAACGCCAACAACTCGGTCCGGGTGAACGACACGTTCATGAAGGCCGTGGAGTCCGGCTCGAAGTTCGGACTGCGCGCCCGGATGACCGGCGAGACCCTCGAAGAGGTCGACGCCAAGGCGCTCTTCCGCAAGATGGCCGAGGCGGCCTGGGCCTGCGCCGACCCGGGCATCCAGTACGACGACACGATCAACCACTGGCACACCTCGCCGGAGACGGGCCGGATCACCGCCTCCAACCCCTGTAGCGAGTACATGCACCTGGACAACTCCTCGTGCAACCTCGCCTCGCTCAACCTGATGAAGTTCCTCGACGACGATGAAGCGGGCCGCCAGCGCTTCGACGCCGTGCGCTTCGCCAAGGTCGTCGAACTCGTCATCACCGCGATGGACATCTCCATCTGCTTCGCGGACTTCCCGACCGAGAAGATCGGCGAGACCACCCGCGCCTTCCGTCAGCTGGGCATCGGCTACGCCAACCTCGGCGCCCTCCTGATGGCCACCGGCCACGCCTACGACAGCGACGGCGGCCGGGCCCTGGCCGGGGCCATCACCTCGCTGATGACCGGCACGTCCTACCGGCGCTCCGCCGAGCTGGCGGCGGTCGTCGGCGCGTACGACGGCTACGCCCGCAACGCCGACGCCCACAAGCGCGTCATGAAGCAGCACTCGGACGCCAACGGCGCCGCCAAGCGCATGGACGACCTGGACACGCCGGTGTGGGCCGCGGCCACCGAGGCCTGGCAGGACGTGATCCGCCTCGGTGAGAAGAACGGCTTCCGCAACGCCCAGGCGTCGGTGCTCGCACCGACCGGCACCATCGGCCTGATGATGGACTGCGACACCACGGGCATCGAGCCGGACCTGGCCCTGGTCAAGTTCAAGAAGCTCGTCGGCGGCGGCTCCATGCAGATCGTGAACAACACGGTCCCCAAGGCGCTGAAGCGGCTCGGCTACCAGCCGGAGCAGGTGGAGGCGATCGTCGCCCACATCGCCGAGAGCGGCAACGTCATTGACGCGCCGGGGCTGAAGCCCGAGCACTACGAGGTGTTCGACTGCGCGATGGGCGAGCGCTCCATCTCGCCGATGGGCCATGTGCGGATGATGGCCGCGGCCCAGCCCTTCCTGTCGGGCGCGATCTCCAAGACGGTCAACATGCCGGAGTCGGCCACCGTCGAGGAGATCGAGGAGATCTACTTCGAGGGCTGGAAGCTGGGCCTGAAGGCCCTGGCGATCTACCGCGACAACTGCAAGGTCGGCCAGCCGCTCTCCGCCAAGAAGAAGGAGGAGAAGCCCGCCGAGCAGGCCGCGCCCGAGGCCGAGAAGGTCGTCGAGTACCGCCCGGTCCGCAAGCGCCTCCCCAAGGGCCGCCCCGGCATCACGACCTCCTTCACGGTGGGCGGCGCCGAGGGCTACATGACGGCGAACTCCTACCCGGACGACGGTCTCGGCGAGGTCTTCCTGAAGATGTCCAAGCAGGGCTCGACCCTCGCGGGCATGATGGACGCCTTCTCGATCGCCGTCTCGGTCGGCCTCCAGTACGGCGTGCCGCTGGAGACCTACGTCTCGAAGTTCACCAACATGCGCTTCGAGCCGGCCGGGATGACGGACGACCCGGACGTGCGGATGGCGCAGTCGATCGTCGACTACATCTTCCGCCGGCTGGCGCTGGACTTCCTGCCCTTCGAGACCCGGTCGGCGCTCGGCATCCACTCCGCGGAGGAGCGCCAGCGCCACCTGGAGACCGGTTCGTACGAGCAGTCCATCGACGACGCCGAGGTGGACGTCGAGGGCCTGGCACAGTCGGCCCCGCGCCACGTGGACGCCCCGCAGGCCGCCACCTCCAAGCCGCGCGCCGTCCCCCCGGCGCCGAAGCAGGCGCACAGCTCCACCGAGCTCGCCGAGATCCAGTTCGGGCTGAACGCCGACGCGCCGCTGTGCTTCTCCTGCGGGACGAAGATGCGCCGGGCGGGCAGCTGCTACCTGTGCGAGGGCTGCGGTTCGACCAGCGGCTGTAGCTGATCACCGGCCCTTCGGGGACGAACCGCTGAGGCGGGGTGCGGGCCTTCGGACCGTGCCCCGCCTTTGGCGCTCTTTGCCGCTCGTTGGGGCTCTTCGGGGCGTGCGCGGGGCGCACGGCCGCGCGGAACCTCGAACGTGCTGCCGCCGGGCGACCCTCACGCGTAGTCCACTCCTTCAGTCCGTGATGCGGGCCACCTATGGGGCCGTACGATGGCGCGGTGCTGGTCAAGTGGATTCGCTGCACCGTGGTGGACCGCCGCGGTTTCGAGCGGGGGCAGCGGAAATGGGCGGGGTTGCTCGGTGAACCGGGATTCCGGGGGCAGGGCGGTGGCTGGAGCCGGGGGCGGCCGAACGTGGCGCATGTCTTCGCGTTCTGGGAGAGCAGGGCGTTCTACGACTCCTTCATGGCGCGCTCGCACGACCGGCTGGCGGCGGCGCAGTCGGGTACGTACAGAGACATGCAGGTGCGGCTGTTCGAGCACCGCTTCGATGTGAAGGTGGGCTTCCAGCCGCGGTTCACCGACGCGGACGTGGTGCGGGTGGCGCACAGCCGGGTGCACGCGGACCGGGTGGAGCACTTCACGCTGGTGCAGGAGAAGGTGTGGAATCCGGCGATGGCCGGGTCGCCGGGGATGTTGCGCGGGGTGTTCGGAGAGGCTCCCGGAAATGAGTTCCTCGTGCTGTCGATGTGGGACTCGGCCGCCGAGCACGGCAAGTACCGCACCGAGCGGGTGGAACGCCTCGGGCTGCGCGCGCAGACCGAGGCGGATGTGGCCGCGATCGCGGGCGATGTCGTCGGCATCGAGTCCTCCTGGACGGTGTGAACGCGAGACCGGCTGCCGGGCCGCCGGTCACCGGCCGCCAGTGCGAGATGGGCGACGACAGACCGGTGGCCTAGGGTGGCCGCATGGCACGACCCCGGCGCATCGTTCTCGTACGGCATGGCGAATCGGAGGGGAACGTCGATGACACCGTGTACGAACGGGTGCCCGACCATGCCCTCAGGCTGACGGAGACCGGGCGGCGGCAGGCGGTCGAGGCGGGCAAGCGGCTGCGCGCGACCTTCTCCGACGAGCGGGTCTCGGTCTATGTGTCGCCGTACCGACGCACCCACCAGACCCTGGACCTGTTCGGCCTCGACCCGGCGCGCACCCGCGTCAGGGAGGAGCCCCGGCTGCGTGAGCAGGACTGGGGAAACTGGCAGGACCGGGAGGACGTCCGCAAGCAGAAGGCCTACCGGGACGCCTACGGGCATTTCTTCTACCGCTTCGCCCAGGGCGAGTCGGGCGCCGATGTCTACGACCGGGTGGGCGCCTTCCTGGAGAGCCTGTGGCGCAGCTTCGAGGACCCCGGCCACCCGCCGAACGTCCTGCTGGTGACCCACGGGCTGACCATGCGGCTGTTCTGTATGCGCTGGTTGCACTGGACCGTCGCGGAGTTCGAGTCGCTGTCCAACCCGGACAATGGCGAGACGCGGACCCTGCTGCTCGGCTCCGACGGGCGCTACCACATCGACCGGCCCTTCCAGCGCTGGTGCGCCCCCGAACCCTACGGCCTGACCAGTTGGAGTGCGTGGGCATGACCGACGACCGATTCCAGCGGGCCCTGCGGAGCCTGCGTGGGCTGGCCGTGGGCGACGCCCTCGGCTCCCAGTTCTTCGTGCCCGTCAACTATCCGCTGCTGGGTCGGCGCGAGCTGCCGCCCGGCTCCTGGCAGTGGACGGACGACACCGAGATGGCCGGCTCCGTGCTGGCCGTCCTGGCCGCCCACGGCCGCATCGACCAGGACGCGCTCGCCCGGTCCTTCGCCGAGCACCATGACTTCGACCGAGGCTACGGCCCCGCCGTGAACCGGATGCTCCGGCTGATCAGACAGGGCGGGGACTGGCGGGAGCTGGCCGCGGGCCTCTTCCAGGGACAGGGCTCCTGGGGCAACGGCGCCGCGATGCGGATCGCGCCGCTGGGCGCCTGGTACGCGGGCGACCCGGAGCAGGCCACGCACCAGGCGGAGATCTCCGCGTACACCACGCACCAGCACCGGGAGGCCGTGGCGGGAGCGATGGCGGTGGCAGCGGCGGCGTCGCTGGCCGGCGACCCGGCCGGCGCGGGCGGGCCGGAGGCCCTGCTGGACCGGGTGATCTCGCTGGTGCCGCGCAGCGCCGTCCAGGCCGGGCTGCGCCGCGCCCGCGACATGCTCGACTACGCGGACGCCGGGACCGTCGCCGCGGTGCTCGGCTGCGGCCGCCGGACCAGCGCGCACGACACCGTGCCGTTCGCCCTGTGGGCGGCGGCCCGCCACCTCGGCGCCTTCGAGGAGGCGTTCTGGGCAACCGCCCAGGTGGGCGGGGACGTGGACACCAACTGCGCCATCGTCGGGGGTGTCCTCGCGGCCGCGGAGGCCGGTGCGCCGCCGGGCGAGTGGCAGGGCCGTACCGAGCCGCTCCCGGACTGGGTCCCGACGTCGGGCTGACAGGCGCTGACAGTCGCTGACGTGGGATGACACGGGGTGCCACCGGGGCCTGCGCCCGACGAGCGACCCGCGCCGGCGAACCGCCCGCCATCGGTGTCGGGTTGAGCGGCGCCGCCCCGCGGGGCCCGGTCGCGGGCCGCCGGGCGGAACCCGGTGCACGGCTGCCGCCCGGGCGGCGTAATCTTGTCCTCGCCATGGCCTACGAACCGCCCACTCACCGCGTCGAGCGCTCGCTCCGCGCCACCACAGGCGCCAAGATCGTCGTCGGAGTCGACGAGGTCGGGCGCGGGGCCTGGGCCGGTCCCGTGACGGTCTGCGCAGCGGTCACCGGCCTGCGGCGACCGCCGGCCGGACTCACCGACTCCAAGCTGCTGAGCCCCAAGAAGCGCACGGCGCTGGCTCAGGAGTTGGAGACGTGGGTGACCTCGTACGCCCTTGGCCACGCCTCGTCCGAGGAGATCGACGCCCTGGGGATGACGGCGGCCCTCCGGCTCGCCGCCACCCGTGCGCTCGAGGGGCTGTCCGTGCGCCCCGACGCTGTGATACTCGATGGGAAGCACGACTACCTGGGCGAGCCCTGGAAGGTCCGTACGGTCATCAAGGGCGACCAGTCCTGCGTGGCCGTCGCCGCGGCCTCGGTGATCGCCAAGGTCCGGCGGGACGCGCTGATGACCGAACTGGGAGCCGCCCACGCGGACTTCCGCTTCGGTGACAACGCGGGGTATCCGTCGCCCGCGCACCGCGCCGCTCTGGTGGAGTTGGGTCCCACCCCCTACCACCGGCTGTCCTGGTCCTACCTGGACGGGCTGCCCCGCTGGCGGCACCTCAAGCGGGTCCGCAGTGTGCCCGGACCGGCCGACGCGGAGGATCACGGTCAACTCGGCTTCGACTTCTGAACGCATTTTTCCACCCACCCGCCGATGCGACTCGCACCGGCGTTTGATAGACATCACCCCATGCCTCTCATCCCCGAGGAGCCTCAGATTCACGAGAGTGTCCCGGGTCCTCGCGCGACGCCGGCCGCAGGCCGCACCGCGCCGACCCCTCGTCCTGTTCCTGGCCCCGGCCCCCGGCCCGCCCCTCGGCGGCCCGGCAGCCCCGGTCCCAACCGCGGTTCCACCGCGACCCCCTCGGCCCCGTCCCAGCGCACCGCGGGTGACGTGGCGAAGCCCGGACCGCCCACCGCGGCGGCCAAGCCCGGGCCGCCCGCCGCCTCCGCGCCGACCGGCCCGCAGATCCAGCTGATCCCCGCCTCGCCGGAGGGGGCTCTGGACGCGGCGGACGAGGCCGTCGACCTGCTGCTGGACTCCGGCCGGGCACCCGGCGACATCCTGGTGCTGACCACCGGGGAACAGCATCCGTGGGCGACGCATGAGCTCTCCTTCGGAGAGGCGTCGTACTGGGCGCAGCAGGAAGCCGGTGACGATGTCTTCTACGCCTCCGCCGCCGCCGACCGCACCACGGCCCGTCCGGTCGTGGTCGTCGCGGTCGACGGAGGAGCCGACGACACCGTCGCCCGGGCGCTGCCCGAGGCGATGAGGCGCGCCGGAACGCTGCTGATCGTCTGCGGTGACCCGCAGCGGATCAACGCCCTGCTCGCCGCGGGCGTCTGATCGCGCGGTCGCTCACACGGCCGCGGAGCGGCGCAGCGCCTCGTGCGCTTCGCCGCGCGGGTACGGCACGGCTGTCGTGACACCGTCACCGGTAGCGGTGGCGGTGTCGAGGCGGCTGTGGAGGGAGGCGGAGTGCGGCCGACGGCCGCCCCGCCCCTCACCCAGCACCTGCCAGCCGGCGCGGGTCAGTGTGATGTAGGCGCCACAGCGCAGGCCGTGCAGGGTGCAGGCATCGCGCAGGCCCCACATCCAGGCGCCGTCCTCCTCCGTCCACTGGCTCTCGCCCTCCCGGCAGTAGAGCAGCACGGCGGTACGGACGGGCGTGCGGCGCCGCAGGTCGTGTGGGATGACCCGGCGCAGCTGGGCCAGCAGCGCGTTCCGGAACTCCCAGCCGTCGGCGGCCGAGGAGCCGCGCCGGGTGAACGAGGCACTGGCCGCCAGCCGTTCCTCCGGGTCCAGGACCGCGATGACAGCCGTCGAGGGCCTGGGCAGATGACGGCTGTGGAGGCCGGTGACGACCTCGCGCGGGTTGCGCAGCAACGGGATGCCGGCGGCGGCCCACTCGGCGGGCTCGAGCATCCGGCCCAGGCGGGAAACGGGGTCGGCGGCCGGCGGCGGTGCGAAGCCGAAGGTCACGGTCCTCCCTTCGTCTGCGCGCCCACGGTCCGTGCGAAGGGTCGGGCACGGGCGCACGCCACGACACAGCTCCGGCGCACCACGGGCGGGCCGGGAGTGGGGAACTCTTCAATTCTTGCGGTCGTACAGGCGCGCGGCAACGAGCAATTGGCGCGACTGACCGGTTTGGGCCGGTGCGCCGTCAATATTCCGGGAGCCGCCCTCACCTGCGGCGGCGGTCATCCCTGCACCGCGAGAACCAGCGGGAAGACCGCCTCCGCCCCGGCCCTGCGGAGCAGCCGGGCGGCCACGGCCAGCGTCCAGCCGGTGTCCGCCATGTCGTCGACGAGGAGCACCGGCCCCGAGGCCCGCTCGAGCGCCGCGGCCAGCTCGGCCGACACGGTCAGTGCCCCGTGCAGCGCCCGCAGCCGCTGGGCGCTGTTGGTCCGCGGCACCCGGGTGTCGGCCCCGGCGTCGAGGTAGGAGACGGCGCCGAGCAGGGGCATCCGGCCAACGGAGGCGATCCGCTCGCCCAGCGTCTGGATCAGCCGCGGCCGGGTGTGCGAGGCCACCGTGACCACCCCGACCGGGCGGGCCGGGGCGTCCGGCGCCCCCGACGCCCAGCCGCCGGGCCCCTTGGCCCAGTCCGCCAGCACCGTCACCACGGCGGCGGCAACATCGTCCGGAACCGGCCCGTCCGGGCTCTGCGGGGTGAACAGCGGCCGCAGCCGGTTTCCCCAGCCGATGTCGGAGAGACGGCCGAGCGCCCGCCCGGGGGCCGCCTGCTCACCGGCCGGGATCCGGCCCTTGAGCTCGACGCCCACCGAGGGCAGACCCGTCGGCCACATCCGGCGCGGCTCCACCTCGACACCCGGGCGCCCGAGCTCCCCGCGCGCCGCATCCAGCGACGCGGCGGACACCTCGGCGGCGAACCGGGCCCCCGCGCAGTTGTCGCAGCGCCCGCAGGGCTTCGCCGCCTCGTCGTCCAGCTGCCGCCGCAGAAACTCCATCCGGCAGTCGGCCGCCGCGGCGTAGTCCCGCATGGCCTGCTGCTCCGCCTCCCGCTGCCGCGCCACCCATGCGTACCGCTCCGCGTCGTACGTCCACGGCTGTCCTGTCGCGGTCCAGCCGCCGCGCACCCGCCGCACCGCGCCGTCCACATCGAGCACCTTGAGCATGGTCTCCAGGCGCGAGCGGCGCAGGTCGACCTGTGGCTCGAGCGCGGGCAGGGACACCGGCCGGCCCGCCGCGGCCAGCACATCGAGCGTGCGGCGCACCTGCTCCTCGGCAGGGAAGGCGAGCGAGGCGAAATACCGCCAGATGGCCTCGTCCTCACGGCCCGGCAGCAGCAGCACCTCCGCGTGCTCCACACCGCGCCCGGCCCGTCCCACCTGCTGGTAGTAGGCGATGGGGGAGGAGGGTGAGCCCAGGTGCACCACGAAGCCCAGATCCGGCTTGTCGAAGCCCATGCCCAGCGCGGAGGTGGCCACCAACGCCTTGACCCGGTTGCCCAGCAGGTCCTCCTCGGCCTGCTGGCGGTCCGCGTTCTCCGTCTTGCCGGTGTAGGAGGCCACGGTGTGGCCGCGCTGCCGCAGGAACGCCGCCACCTCCTCGGCGGCGGCGACCGTGAGGGTGTAGATGATCCCCGAGCCGGGGAGCTCGGGGAGGTGGTCGGCGAGCCAGGCCAGCCGGTGTGCCGCGTCCGGCAGCCGCAGCACGCCCAGGCTCAGGCTCTCCCGGTCCAGCGGCCCGCGCAGCACCAGCGCCGGCGAGCCCTCCGCGCCGGCGCCGCCCGGCCCGGCCCCGCCCGTGCCCAGCTGCTCGGCGACGTCCGCGGTCACCCGGGCGTTGGCCGTCGCGGTGGTGGCCAGCACGGGCACGCCCGGCGGCAGGTCGGCCAGCATGGTGCGCAGCCTGCGGTAGTCGGGGCGGAAGTCGTGGCCCCAGTCGGAGATGCAGTGTGCCTCGTCGACGACCAGCAGGCCGGTGGCCGCGGCGAGCTTGGGCAGGACCTGGTCGCGGAAGTCGGGGTTGTTCAGCCGCTCGGGGCTGACCAGCAGCACATCCACCTCACCGGCGGCCACCTCGGCCTGGACGGTGTCCCACTCCTCGGTATTGGCGGAATTGATCGTGCGCGCGCGGATACCGGCCCGAGCGGCGGCCTCGACCTGGTTGCGCATCAGCGCGAGCAACGGGGAGACGATCACCGTCGGGCCACTGCCGCGCTCGCGGAGCAGGGCGGTGGCGACGAAATAGACGGCCGACTTACCCCATCCCGTGCGCTGCACGACCAGCGCCCGGCGGCGGTCGGCGACCAGCGCCTCGATCGCCCGCCACTGGTCCTCCCGCAGGCGGGCGGAGCCGGTGGGGTCCCCGACGAGGCGGGCCAGGACGCGGTCGGCCGCGGTGCGCAGGTCTTCGTCGCTCATGCCCCCATGCAACCCGATCCCACCGACATCGCGCGAACCAGGCCCCCGGCCTGTGGATAACGTTATCCACAGGCCTGGCGGTCCGGGCCGGGCTGGGAGACCGTCGGGTCATGACGCGACACGACCAAGCCGGCCTGTCCGGCAATGACCAGATCACGCTCCGCAGCCCGGCCGAGCTGGCCGACGCCCTGCCCTACGTCCTCGGGTTCCACCCGGACGACAGCATCGTGATGATCGCGCTGCACGGGCCCCGCGGCCGCTTCGGAGGCAGGCTCAGGCTCGGCATTCCCCGGGCGAGCGAGGAGTGGCCGGAGGTCTGTGACCAGCTCGCCCAGTGCCTCGTGGCGGGCAGTGAGCGGCGGGCGGGCCGGCCCGAGGGCACGGTGCTGTTCCTGTGCCAGGAGCCGGCCGAGGGGGAGTCGGGGCAGGACGTGATGGAGCGCCTGCGGCCGCTCGCCCAGCGGCTGCGCACCGCCTGCGGCGGGTTGGAGGTGCCCGTCTTCGAGGCGCTGTGCATCTCCGACGGCCGGTTCTGGTCGTATGTGTGCCCGGACCGGCGCTGCTGCCCGCCGGAAGGCGTCCCGCTCACCCTGCCCGGCACCTCCGTGATGGCGGCGGCCGCGACGTACGCGGGCATCCATGTGCGGGGTTCACTGCGCGAGATGGAGGCCAGGCTCGAGCCGCTCGCCCCGCCCCGGGCCGAGGAGCAGGAGCGGGCGCTGGACGCGGCGGGTGGCGAGCTCGTGCCCAGGATCCTGGGCGGTGCGGACTGCGCGACGGTGCGCGAGGAGACCCTCGTCCTCCTCGGCGGCATGCTGGCCCGCTTCCGCTCCGCGCCGCCGATCGCCGACCCGGTCGCGACCGATGTCCGTGACGACGGGCTGATCGGCGACGAGGAGGCGGCCGCGGTCATCATCGGGCTCCAGGACCGGCTGGCGCGCGACCGGGCCGCGCAGTGGATGGAGGGGCCCGACGCGGAGGCGGCGCTGCGGCTGTGGCGCGCCCTCGCCCGGCGCTGTGTCGGCTCGTACACCGAGCACGCCGCGGCGCCGCTCACCCTCGCGGGCTGGGTCGCCTGGTCGGTCGGGGACGAGCCCGCGGCACGCGTCGCGCTCGGCCGTGCGCTGTGCGCCGATCCCGAGTACCTCTTCGCCAGGCTGCTGCACCAGGCCTGCAACGAGGGGCTCGACCCGGAGCTGCTGCGCCGCAGTCTGCGCCGGGAGCGGGCCGACCGGGCCCTCCAGACCGCGGTGCGCGGGGAGTTGGAGCGCCTCGGCGCCGCTGCCGCCGCCGTGCCAGGGGGATCCGCTGGCTCCGGCGGGTCCGAGCGGCAGCGCGGCGGCCGGGCCAAGAGCCCGGGTGCGCAGGAGGCCAGGCGGCGGCCGCCCGGCCGGACCCGGATGCGGCGCAGGCCCGGGCATCGAGGTGCCCGCAGCCGTCACTGAGCCACGCCGCGCCCGGGGTGGGGCCGCGGCGGCGGGAGCGGTTCCATCAACATCGACGATCATGCGGAAGGCACTGATTATCGTCAGGAAGACGACTATGATCGCCACATGCCCTACGACCCATCGGCCTTCCCGCCCTTCGCCGTCTCCGTCGATCTGGTCGTGCTGACCGTCCAGGGGCATGCGCTGTGCGCGCTGGCCGTCCGCCGTGGCGAACCGCCCTTCCAGGGGCGCTGGGCTCTGCCAGGCGGCTTCGTGCGGCCCGACGAGGACCTCGCGGCGGCGGCCGCCAGGGAGTTGGCGGAGGAGACCGGGCTGCTCGCCCACGATCCAGCGGTTCCGGCTCCTCCCAACGCGGCCCACCTCGAACAACTCGCCACCTATGGAGACCCGAAGCGCGACCCCAGGATGCGGGTGGTGAGCGTCGCGCACCTCGCGCTCGCCCCGGACCTCCCCGCGCCCCGGGCCGGGGGCGACGCGCACAGCGTGCGCTGGGCGCCGGTCGAGTCTCTGCTCGACCAGGACGGGTCCTTCGGCCGCGACGCCGACCTGGCCGCCCCGCTCGCCTTCGACCACGCCCGCATCCTCGCGGACGGAGTGGAGCGGGCCCGCTCCAAGATCGAGTACTCCTCGCTGGCCACCGCCTTCTGCCCCCAGGAGTTCACGGTCGGCGAGCTGCGCCGGGTGTACGAGGCGGTGTGGGGGGTGGCCCTGGACCCGCGCAACTTCCACCGCAAGGTCACCGGAACGCCCGGATTCCTGGTGCCCACGGGTGGCACCACGACCCGTCAGGGCGGCCGTCCCGCACAGCTGTTCCGGGCCGGGGGTGCGACGGTGCTCAACCCGCCCATGCTTCGCCCCGAGGTGTGACGACCCATGACACGACGACTCGACAGGGAGTGTAGGTACTGAAGAAATAGGACATAGCGGGTTACCGTGCTCCGGTACGTCACCAGTCCCCACGTGCCACGAGCGGTTCCACGCCCCGCGGGAGAAGCCATGATCCAGGCCACCGGACTGACCAGCACCCCCCGCCGCAACCACCGGCCTGTCATCGACGATCTCACCTTCGAGGCGCCACCGGGCCGTGTGACCGCCCTGGCCGGCGCCCCCGGTGCGGGCAAGACCAGCGCGCTGAGGCTGCTGCTACAGCTCGACCGAGGCCATGGCGCGGCCTTCTTCCGGGGCCGCCCGCTCCATCGCATCCGGCGCCCGGCCCGGGAGATCGGCGTCCTTCTGGACGATGTCCCAGGCCACCCCGGTCGCACGGCACGGGCCCACCTCAAGATGCTCGGAGCCGCCGCCGGGGTGCCCGCCACCCGAGCGGACGTGGTGCTGGACGTGGTCGGCCTCACCGAGCTGGCCGATGAGCGCATCGGCAATCTGGCGGCCGGTATGGAGCGCCGGCTCGGCCTCGCCACAGCGCTCCTCGGAGACCCGCACACGCTCGTCCTCGACGCCCCGACGCGCGGTCTGTCCGCCCGGGAAGCCGTGTGGATGCACGGGCTGCTGCGCCAGTTCGCCGGGCAGGGCGGTGCCGTCCTCGTCACCGACCGGAACTCGGAGAGCATCACCCGCCTCGCCGACCAGGTCCTCACCCTGGAGGGCGGCCGACTGGTCGCGGATCAGCCGGTCGACGAGTTCGCGCGCACCCGGCTGCGCCCTCGCGTTGCTGTGCTCTCGCCGCTGGCCGGGCGGCTGGCCGCCGTGCTGGAGGAGGAGGCGCGTGCCGCCGAGCCGGCCGACGGGCCGCCGTCTCCGCCCGAGGCCGAGCCCGAGGTTGAGGCGAGCGTGGACGGGGCGGAGGCCGAAGCAGAGGCCAAGACACAGGCAGAGGCAGAGGCGGGGGGTGCGGCGGAGGCCGAGGCGGGAACCGAGGAGGAAAACGAGGCAGAGACCAAGGCAGAGGCCGCGGAGGCCGGTGCGGCCGCCGCTGAGGGAGCGGAGGGTGCGGAGGGCGCGGGGGAGGGCGGCGCCGGGTCCGCGGAGGCCGCGGAGCGCCCGATCGACGGCCGGCTCTCGGTGGTGAAGGAGGACGAGACCCGCATCTCCGTCTACGGGCTGCCCTGCGCCGCCGTCGGCGAGGCCGCGTACCGCCATGGCATCGTCGTGCACCGCCTGGTCGAGGAGACCGCCGACATGGGTCCGGAGACCGCGCGCGGGGACACCGCCGCCCGCGATCCCCGGGTCACCCCGCCCCGGGTGCTCCCGAGGCTGCCGCTGCCCGGCCCGGCGTGGCCGCTGCGCTACGAGCTGCGCCGCGCCACCGGCGTACGGACCGGCTGGCTGATCGCCGTCACGGCCCTCGTGGCCTCGCTCGTCGGTTCCGTGCTGCTCGCCCGGGCGGGCGGGGCTGGGGAACTGCACCGGATCACCGCCTGGCCGGCCGACGTCCCCCTGCCGCCCGTGGCGGTCGCGTCCGGGCTGCTGGGCGCGCTGGCCTTCGGGGAGGAGTTCCGATATCCGGCGCTGGCCCCGGCGCGGGACACGGTGCCGCGCCGACTCAGCCTGCTGGTCGCCAAGTTGCTCGTGTGTGCCGTCGGCGCGGTGCTGCTCTCCTTCGCCGTCCTGGCCCTGGACGGGGCGGCGCTCCTGATGCTCGTCGGTGGTGACGCGGTGCCGCTCCCGGGCGACTGGCCGCTGCTGACGGCGAGCGTGTGCGCCCTGGCGATCGGCTCCGGCTGGGCCGGGCTGATGGCGGCGGCCGTCTTCCGGTCCACCGCGCTCGGCCTGGCGACGCTGCTGGCGGTGCCCATCCTGGCGGTGCCGGTCGTCCAGCGGCTGATGGCCGAGCCGTCGGTGCGCTCGCTCGTCGGGCTGCCGCACCGGCTGCGCGCGGAGGCACTGGACCGTCCGCACTCCATGGTGGACCGGATCCTGGCGCTCGCCCTGAGGCTGGCGTCCCAGCCCGTGGGGCAGGCCCTGGTGCTGTCGCTGGCCGTCCTGCTGTGTGCGTATGCGCTCACCGGCCTGCGCGGCCGGGCGCGTCAGTAATACGCCCCCGGCGTTCCGGAGGCGTGCCGCCCGGCGCGCCGATGGACTCCGTCCGGCCCAGCGCCGACCTGGCGCGGGCTCACCTCCCATCCCGCACCGGCTCGGCGCCGGTGCGGCCCGCTGCGGCGGTGGACCAGGCCGGGAGCACTTCCGCAGGCCCATCGCATGAAGTGGTCGCAACTCCGCGAAGGGTGCTGTTTTCTGTCCGATTCGGCGTCAATTGTGAGGTAATGGGCGATCACCCTTTCGTGTGCTTTTCACCAAAGACCTCAAGGGCTTCCGGGGCGTCGCCGACAAAGGATGCGTGAGTACCCTTGCGCACACCACGATGACCGCGGCTCGCCCCGCCGATTCCGGCCTCGCCGGCCCGGGCGAGCTGGACCGCTACCCCTACGCCGACGCGCCCGGCGGTGACCGCGGCGGCGCCCCCTCCTGGGACGGCGCCGACGCCGAGATCGGCCGAGTGGGCCGGCGCGCGGCCGGCAACCGGGGCCGCGGGCTGCACGGCCAACTCGTCCAGCAGCTGGGCCAGATGATCGTCTCCGGCGATCTGGGGGCCGACCGCCCGCTCGTCCCCGAGGAGATCGGCCAGCGCTTCGAGGTCTCCCGCACGGTGGTGCGGGAATCGCTGCGTGTCCTGGAGGCCAAGGGCCTGGTCAGTGCCCGGCCCAACGTGGGCACCCGGGTCCGCCCCGTCAGCGACTGGAACCTCCTGGATCCGGACATCATCGAGTGGCGGGCCTTCGGCCCACAGCGCGACGACCAGCGCCGCGAGCTGTGCGAGCTGCGCTGGACCATCGAGCCGCTCGCCGCCCGCCTCGCGGCCGGCGCCGGCCGCGAGGACGTGCAGCAGCGGCTCGCCGACATGGCGGAGATCATGGGCCATGCGCTGGGTCAGGGCGACGCGCTGACCTTCTCGCGGGCCGACGCCGAGTTCCATGCCCTGCTGCTCCAGGTCGCGGGCAACCGGATGCTGGAGCACCTGGCCGGCATCGTCGCCGCCGCCCTGCACGTCTCGGGCGCCCCGATCACCGGCTGCGACCGGCTGAGCGAGGCCGGGGTGGGCCACCACCGCCGGATCGTCGAGGCCATCGGCGCCGGTGACGCCGTGGCGGCGGAGGCCGCGATGCGCCAGCTGCTGACCGTTCACCCCGATCGCGACCACGCCGAGGTGGGGGTGCCCGCGCCGCGCGAGCACTGACCCGCGGACTGCGGACCGCGGACCCCGGAACCCCGGACCGCGGCGTACGGCGACCGCGGCGTGCGGCGTACGAGAGCGGCGTCGCCGGAACCCGCCAGGCGGGTTCGGCGGCGCAACGCCCTCGGCGCGGAGGTGCCGGCCCGGGCGCTGATCATGGTCAACCAGTGCCGATCTGTCCGCTGAGTAGGCATTACGGCCGTTATGGGGTGTGACTCGGGACACGAGGAATGGGCGTAACGCTCTTTGGGGCAGCGCGATGATTAAAGAGGTGGCAGCCGCGGAGGGAATACGGACGTCGCTCGCGACGTTCTAGTTCACCCGCACTCCGCCCGCGCCGTCGGTTCATCCTGCCGGCGGTCGTCGGCTCCAGTCCCCAGCGGACGGGGCCGGAAGCCGTTTCCATCGTTCCGAGAGGTTGTTCGTGTCGGCCAGCACATCCCGTACGCTCCCGCCGGAGATCGCCGAGTCCGAGTCTGTCATGGCGCTCATCGAGCGGGGAAAGGCTGAGGGGCAGATCGCCGGCGATGACGTGCGTCGGGCCTTCGAGGCTGACCAGATTCCGCCAACCCAGTGGAAGAACGTTCTGCGCAGCCTCAACCAGGTCCTCGACGAGGAGGGTGTGACGCTGATGGTCAGTGCCGCAGAGGCGCCCAAGCGCACCCGCAAGAGCGTCGCAGCGAAGAGTCCGGCGAAGCGCACCGCCACCAAGACCGTCACGGCCAGGACGGTCCCCGCGAAGAAGACCCCTGCCGCCGCTCCGACCGCCTCGGCGGCCGAGGCGGCAGACGGCGCGGCCGGAGAGGCCGCGGCGGCGCCCGCGAAGAAGGCCGCGGCCAAGAAGACCACGGCCAAGAAGGCGGTGGCGAAGAAGACCGCCGCCAAGAAGACGGCGGCGAAGAAGACCACCGCCAAGAAGGACTCGGACGAGATCCTCGAGGGCGAGGACGTCATCGAGGAAGCTCCCGGTGGCAAGCCCGGGGCCGAGGGTGCCGAGGGCGAGCCCGAGAACCAGGGTTTCGTGCTCTCCGACGAGGACGAGGACGACGCCCCGGCGCAGCAGGTTGCCGCGGCGGGCGCGACCGCCGACCCGGTCAAGGACTACCTGAAGCAGATCGGCAAGGTCCCGCTGCTCAACGCCGAGCAGGAGGTCGAGCTCGCCAAGCGCATCGAGGCCGGCCTGTTCGCCGAGGACAAGCTCGCCAACTCCGACAAGCTCGCCCCCAAGCTCAAGCGCGAGCTGGAGATCATCGCCGAGGACGGCCGCCGGGCCAAGAACCACCTCCTGGAGGCCAACCTCCGTCTGGTGGTCTCCCTGGCCAAGCGCTACACCGGCCGCGGCATGCTCTTCCTGGACCTCATCCAGGAGGGCAACCTGGGTCTGATCCGCGCCGTCGAGAAGTTCGACTACACCAAGGGCTACAAGTTCTCCACGTATGCCACCTGGTGGATCCGTCAGGCGATCACCCGGGCGATGGCCGACCAGGCCCGCACCATCCGTATCCCGGTGCACATGGTCGAGGTCATCAACAAGCTCGCGCGTGTGCAGCGCCAGATGCTCCAGGACCTGGGCCGCGAGCCCACCCCGGAGGAGCTGGCCAAGGAGCTCGACATGACCCCCGAGAAGGTCATCGAGGTCCAGAAGTACGGCCGCGAGCCGATCTCCCTCCACACCCCGCTCGGTGAGGACGGCGACAGCGAGTTCGGCGATCTGATCGAGGACTCCGAGGCGGTCGTTCCGGCCGACGCGGTGAGCTTCACGCTGCTCCAGGAGCAGCTGCACTCCGTCCTCGACACGCTCAGCGAGCGCGAGGCGGGCGTGGTCTCCATGCGCTTCGGCCTGACCGACGGCCAGCCGAAGACGCTCGACGAGATCGGCAAGGTCTACGGGGTGACGCGTGAGCGCATCCGGCAGATCGAGTCGAAGACGATGTCGAAGCTGCGCCACCCGTCCCGGTCCCAGGTCCTGCGCGACTACCTGGACTGATGACGGAGCTGGACTGATGACCGAGCTGGGCTGATCGACAGAGCAGCTCCACGGCACAGCGCGAAGGCCGGGCCCCTTTCCGGGGCCCGGCCTTCGCGCTGTCCGCGCTTCCCCCCGTTCGGCCCCTCTCGGGATGCGGGGTGGCCGAGGCCGGGTGACGCTGGGTGTGCGACGCGCTCCGTACGGTCAGGAGGCTGAATGCGTAGGTCGCTGTCCGCCCTGTTCGCCCCTCTCGCGGCACCGCTGGTCACCGCACTGGCCATGCTGGTGATCCTGCCTCCCCCGGCGTCGGCAGACCGCACGGTGGTCGGGGGCCACCCCGCGCACACCGCCCTGGCGCCCTGGGCGGTGGCTCTGGCGAGCCGTGAGCGGTTCGGCGCTGCGCGCTCGGGCCAGTTCTGCGGCGGTGTGGTGGTGGGCCCCACCACGGTGCTCACGGCCGCGCACTGCATGAGCCGTGGTGTGCTCGGCGTGGACTGGTGGGAGGTCGGGGACCTCCGTGTGATCATCGGCCGCGACGATCTGCGCGGCAGCGGAGGGGTGGAGATGGCGCCCCGCTGGGTCTGGGTCAATCCGGCCTACGACCAGGGGGGCCGGGCCGGGGACGTCGCGGTGCTGACCCTCTCCCAGCCGCTGCCCCGGATCTACGGCGTCGCCATGGCGGCCGCGGGGGATCCGGCGTACCAGCCGGGCGCGCGAGCGGCGGTGTACGGCTGGGGCGACACCCGGGGCAACGGCAGCTATGCCTCGACGCTGCGGGCCACCCGGCTGCGAGTGATGCCGGACGCGACGTGTGAGGAGGCCTATCCGGGCGGTGCGGAGGGGGAGTACATCTCCGAATCCATGATGTGCGCGGGGCTGCCGGACGGTGGCCGGGACGCCTGCCAGGGGGACAGCGGCGGGCCGCTGATCGCCCGCGGAAAGCTGGTCGGCCTGGTGTCCTGGGGGAGCGGCTGCGCGGAGCCGGGCAGGCCCGGCGTCTACACGCGGATCTCAGCGGTGCTGTCGCAGGTGACCGCCGCCGGATGACGGGATGCCGGGATGGCAGGGGGGAGCAAGGGAGGGCATGCGGGCGGGCGGCCGGCCCCATACGGGGACGGCCGCCCGAGGTCCCGGCCCTGGGCCGGTGTCGCTCGTCGTCGGATGCGAGGTGTCAGCGTTCGTCGTCGGACGCGGACACCGGGACGGTCGTCAGCCGCTCGGTCTCGTCCTGTATCTCCGCGGCGATCTTCTTGAGTTCCGGCTCGAACTTACGTCCGTGGTGGGCGCAGAAGAGCAGTTCACCGCCACTTACCAGGACGACACGCAGGTACGCCTGGGCGCCGCAGCGGTCGCAGCGGTCAGCGGCCGTCAGGGGGCTCGCGGGGGTCAGAACAGTAGTCACGTCGCCTCTTCTCTAGCTCGACGAGCTGTCGTACCAGGGTCAACATCCAACCAAGCCGAAAACGTTCCCGCTCGTGGCTTTTTCTCAAAAATTGCTTCTGAGTAGACCAGATGGTGACGGTTGGCGGCGAATGAGCCGTATTGCGTTGGTTTACGGTTTCACGTCGCTTGTCGGATTTGTCCTCCCGGCTGGGTTGCCGGTTGTTGCTGAGGACGTGCCCGGAGCCTAAATGGTTCATGCCTGAAAGGGAACGTGATGTGTGCGTCACTCCAACGAGCGATCGAACGTACGAGCGAAAGTCAAGGAGTCTGGACTAGCATGGACGTTCTCATGGGTGGTGGCACAACGGCTCTATCAGGCCTCGGTACGCTCTGACGGGCGACCCTGCCACCAAGCGGCCCCCAGCCGGGCCAACAAAGAAATTCAGCGAGGAGCGAACCGCGTGACCGCCGACACGTCCGTGCCGTCCACTGCGCTGCTGACCGGAGCAGACCGGGGCGGCTCCAACTACACCGCGCGGCACCTGCTCGTCCTGGAGGGGCTCGAAGCGGTACGCAAGCGCCCCGGCATGTACATCGGCTCGACGGACAGCCGTGGCCTCATGCACTGCCTCTGGGAGATCATCGACAACTCCGTCGACGAGGCGCTGGGCGGCTACTGCGACCACATCGAAGTGATCCTGCACGACGACGGCTCGGTGGAGGTGCGGGACAACGGCCGCGGCATCCCGGTCGACGTCGAGCCCAAGACCGGCCTGTCGGGTGTCGAGGTCGTGATGACCAAGCTGCACGCGGGCGGCAAGTTCGGCGGCGGCGCGTACGCGGCTTCCGGCGGTCTGCACGGCGTCGGCGCCTCCGTGGTGAACGCGCTGTCCTCCCGGCTCGACGTCGAGGTTGACCTGCACGCCAAGACCCACTCGATCAGCTTCCGGCGCGGTGTCCCCGGCATCTTCACCGAATCGGGCCCCGAGGCCCCCTTCGACCCTGCGAGCGGCATCCTCAAGGGCAAGCGGGTCCCCAAGACCCGTACCGGCACCCGCATCCGCTACTGGGCGGACCGGCAGATCTTCCTCAAGGACGCCAAGCTCTCCCTGGAGACGCTGTACGCGCGCGCCCGCCAGACCGCCTTCCTGGTGCCGGGCCTGACGCTGATCGTCCGGGACGAGCGGACCCCCGAGGGCGGGGACGGCGCAGGCCACTCGGAGGAGATCTTCCGGTTCGACGGCGGCATCAGCGAGTTCTGCGAGTACCTGGCGCAGGACAAGGCCGTCTGCGACGTGCTGAGGCTGTCCGGGCAGGGCACCTTCAAGGAGACCGTGCCGGTCCTGGACGAGCGCGGCCATATGACACCCACCGAGGTCACGCGCGAGCTCGGTGTCGATATCGCGCTGCGCTGGGGCACCGGCTACGACAGCACCATGAAGTCCTTCGTCAACATCATCGCCACCCCGAAGGGCGGCACCCACGTCGCCGGCTTCGAGCGCTCGGTGACCAAGACGGTGAACGAGGCGCTGCGCGGCGCCAAGCTGCTGCGCGTCGCCGAGGACGACGTCGTCAAGGACGACGCGATGGAGGGCCTCACCGCGGTCGTGACCGTGCGGCTGGCGGAGCCGCAGTTCGAGGGGCAGACCAAGGAGGTGCTGGGCACCTCCGCGGCCTCCCGGATCGTGGCGAATGTGGTGGCCAAGGAGCTCAAGGCGTTCCTCACCTCCACCAAGCGGGACGCCAAGCAGCAGGCCCGCGCCGTGCTGGACAAGATCGTGGCGGCCGCCCGCACCCGTATCGCGGCCCGCCAGCACAAGGAGGCACAGCGCCGTAAGACCGCGCTGGAGTCCTCCTCGCTGCCCGCGAAGCTGGCCGACTGCCGCAGCGACGACGTGGACCGCAGCGAGCTGTTCATCGTCGAGGGCGACTCGGCGCTCGGCACGGCCAAGCTCGCCCGGAACTCCGAGTTCCAGGCGCTGCTGCCGATCCGGGGCAAGATTCTCAACGTTCAGAAGGCGTCGGTCTCCGACATGCTGAAGAACGCCGAGTGCGGCTCGATCATCCAGGTCATAGGGGCGGGCTCGGGCCGTACCTTCGACATCGACCAGGCGCGCTACGGCAAGGTGATCTTCCTCGCCGACGCCGATGTCGACGGCGCCCACATCCGCATCCTGCTGCTCACCCTCTTCCAGCGTTATATGCGGCCGATGGTCGAGGAAGGGCGGGTCTTCTCGGCCGTGCCGCCCCTGCACCGGCTCGAGCTGGTCAACCCCAAGCGGGGGCAGGAGAAGTACGTCTACACCTACTCGGACAAGGAGCTCCAGGAGACGCTGCTGGACTTCCAGCGCCGGGGCGTGCGCTACAAGGACGGCATCCAGCGCTACAAGGGTCTGGGCGAGATGGACGCCGACCAGCTCGCGGAGACCACGATGGATCCGCGCCACCGCACCCTGCGGCGGATCAACATCAGCGACCTGGAGGCGGCCGAGCAGGTTTTCGACCTGCTCATGGGCAATGAGGTCGCGCCGCGCAAGGAGTTCATCACCAACTCGGCGGCGACCCTGGACCGTTCGCGCATCGACGCCTGACGGCGGACCCTGACCGGACCCTGACGGGCGCGGAAACACGAGGCGCCCCTCCACCCCAGGGTGGAGGGGCGTTCTCCACCCGCGCCCGACCGGAGGCCGATTCGCGCGGCGGAGGGCATTGCGTAGCGTCGTGAGCGTCCGGAGCCGGGGAGGGCCGATGAGCGGATGGACGCAGTGGCCCTCGTGGCAGGCGCTCACGGGCCAGGGCCTGCCCAAGGTCCGGCTGGTGATCAATTGCGGGATGTCGATCGTCGGGTCGGGCCTGCTGATCTGGAACGTGGCCCGTGACGACTCCTTCGAGGTGTGGCAGCGGATCGCCCTGCTCGCGGCGGTCGCCGGCTGCGGGGCCACGGTGCACGCGTTCCGCCGCGTCACCGTCGACCGCCGGCTGGGCCCCGCCCTCGGCCTGCTCGCCCTGCTGCTCGCCGCGGGCGCGGCGCTGTGGGCCGTGGGAGCCGATACCCCGGCGGTCGTGGCGTGGATCGTCGGCGCGATCCATGCCATGGAGCGGCTGCCGCTGATGGCCGCGCTGCCCGCCTCGACCGTGGCCGCCGGTTCCTTCGTGCTCACCGTCGACCACGGCCCGCTGACCGGCCCGGCCATCGGCGCCGGCCTCGTGCTCATCGGCTATTCGCTGCGGGTGGACGAGGAGGCGCGCGGCACCGCCTACTTGCTGCTGGAGCAGGAGCGGGCGGCGCGCAGCGCCGAGGCGCAGAGCGCGGCGCTCGCCGAGCGGGCCCGGATCGCCCGGGAGATCCACGATGTGCTGGCGCACAGCCTGTCCGCCCAGTTGGTGCATCTGGAGGCGGCCAGGCTGCTGATCGAGCGCGGCCGGGACCAGGAGATGGTGCTGGAGCGGGTGGTGGCGGCCCGCCGGATGGCGCGCCACGGCCTGGCCGAGACCCGCCAGGCGCTGCACGCGCTGCGCGGCGAGACGGCGCCGGTCGAGGACTTCCTGCGGGAGTCCGCCGCGACCGAGGGGGCGCGCTTCGAGACGGAGGGCGAGCCGCGCGAACTGGCCGCCGAGACGGGGCTCGCGGTGCGGAGGGTCGCGCAGGAGGCGCTGACCAACGTCCGCAAGCACGCGCCGGGCGCCCCGGTGGAAGTGCGGTTCGCCTACCAGGAGGACGAGGTACTCCTGGAGATACGCGACGGCGGGGCGCGCCACGCGCCCTCCGGCGGCCCGGCGGCGACCGGGGCGGGATACGGCCTGCGGGGGATGCGGGAGCGCGCCGAACTCCTCGGCGGCACGCTCGAGGCGGGACCCGCCGAGGGAGGCTTCGTCGTACGCCTGCGGGTCCCGGCGTGACGGTCCACCGGCGTACTGGTATGACGGCGTACGGGTGTGACGTCGCGTCGCCATCAGCAGCGTCGCCATCAGCAGCGGGGACGGCAGGAGCGGGGACGGCATGGGGGACAGGGCCATGAGTGAAGCGCACGGCGCCACAGGCCCGCGCGTGGTGCGGGTGCTGGTCGTCGACGACCAGATCATGGTGCGCGAGGGCATCGTGCTGCTGCTGGGGCTGCTGCCCGGCATCGAGGTCGTCGGCTCGGCGGGCGACGGCGAGGAGGCGCTGCGGCTGGTCGCCGAGGTCTCCCCGGACGTGGTGCTGATGGATCTGCGGATGCCGCGCTGCGACGGCGTCGAGGCGACCCGGCGCATCCGCGCCGAGCACCCCGCGACCCAGGTCGTGGTGGTGACGACCTACGCCGACGACGAGTGGCTCTTCCCGGCCCTGAAGGCGGGCGCCCGCGGCTATGTGACCAAGGACGCGGACGCGGAGGAGATCGCCCGCGCCGTCGAGGACGTGATGTCCGGGCAGGCCGCGCTGTCGCCGCAGGTGCAGCGGAGGCTGCTGGAGCGGCTGGTGCAGGAGAGTGCCACGGGGCCGCCGGGCGGGGCGCCCGCGGCGGCCGCGGGCGCCCCCGGCCCGCTGCCCGACGGGCTGACGCCCCGCGAGGCGGAGGTGCTCGCCCTGGTCGCCGAGGGGCTGTCCAACGCGGAGATCGCCCGTCGGCTCCGTATCGGCCCGGCGACCGTGAAGACCCACATCAACAACCTCTTCGCCAAGGCGCGGGTCCGCGACCGCGCCCAGGCCGTGCGCTACGCCTACCGCAGCGGGATCGCCCGGCCACCCGGCTCCGACCCGGCCTCCTGACCCGTTCCGGCCCCCATTCCGGCCCCGATGTCAGCTCCGGTTCCGGTCCCGGTTCCAGGATGTTCGTCACCTGAGTCACCTGATGGGGTGAACGTCCGTTGTTGCGGGGTCCGGGGTCTCGCGCCCCCTCCATCCTTGGCACGCGGCCAATGCGGCAGTGGAGCAAGGAGTGTTCGGGTGGACATGCAGCACAACGCGCGCGACGCCGGGGCGGTCGGGCTGGGCGACCCCTGGTACGACACGGTCGCCTCCGGCTGGGGCGCGGGCGAGGGGGAGAGGGAGGACCGCGGAGCCCGGCGCGCGCACCCGCCCGCCGCGGCGGACGTCTACACCGAGGTGCACGGCAGCGCCGCCTTCCAGGAAGTGCGCAGACGCTATCGCCGCTTCGTCTTCCCCGCGGCCGCCGCCTTCCTCCTGTGGTACCTGGGGTACGTCGTCGCGGCGACCACCGCGCCCGGTCTGATGGCCCGCCCCGTCGTCGGCGCGCTCAATGTCGCGATGGTCGCCGGGCTGGCCCAGTTCGCCACCACCTTCCTGCTGACCTGGGCGTATGCCCGCCACGCCCGGCTGCGCCGGGACCAGGTCGCGCTGGAGCTCCGCTGGGTGACGCAGGAGATGATGCGGGGGCGCGGCCGGTGACGGGCAATCAGCAGAGCCTGGCGCTGCTGCTCTTCGGCGTGTTCGTCGCGGCCACGCTCGCCATCACCACCTGGGCGGGCCGTCGTCGGCAAGGCTCTCCGGAGGAGTTCTACGCGGGCGGGCGGCTGTTCTCGCCCATGGAGAACGGCTTCGCCATCGCCGGCGACTACATGTCGGCCGCCTCGTTCCTCGGCATCTCCGGCCTCATCGCGCTCTACGGCTACGACGGCGTGCTGTACTGCGTCGGCTTCCTCGTGGCCTGGCTGATCGTGCTGCTCCTGGTCGCCGAACTGGTCCGCAACTGCGGCCGGTTCACCCTCGCCGATGTGCTCGCCGCCCGGATGGGCGAGCCGTCGGTCCGGATCGCCGCGGGCGTCTCCTCCGTCACCGTGTGCGTGCTCTACCTCGTGGCCCAGATGGTCGGGGCGGGCAGCCTGATCGCCCTGCTGCTCGGCGAGACCGGGCCGCGCGCCCGCGCCTGGACGGTCATCGGGGTGGGCACCCTGATGGTGATCTTCGTGGCGCTCGGCGGGATGCGCGCCACGACCTGGATCCAGATCGTCAAGGCGGTGCTGCTGATGGCCGGGGCGGCCACGCTCACCGCCCTGGTCCTGGTCCGCTTCCACGGCGATGTGGACGCCCTGCTCAGCGCGGCGGCGCGGCACAGCGGGCATGGCCGGGACTTCCTCGCCCCGGGCCTGAAGTACGGCGGCGGCTGGACCGCGCGGCTGGACTTCGTCAGCCTCGGACTCGCCCTCGTCCTCGGCACCGCCGGGCTGCCGCACATCCTGTCCCGCTTCTACACCGTGCCCACCGCCCGGGCCGCCCGCCGCTCGGTCATCTGGTCCATCGGGCTGATCGGCGGCTTCTATCTGATGACCATCGTGCTCGGCTTCGGCGCCGCCGCCGTGCTGGGCGGCGGCGCCGTCCGCAGCTCCAACCCGGCCGGGAACACCGCCGTCCCGCTGCTCGCGCTGGATCTCGGCGGGGGCGCCGGGTCGACCGGCGGCACGGTGCTGTTCGCCACGGTCGCCGCCGTCGCGTTCGCCACCATCCTCGCCGTGGTCGCCGGGATCACCTTGGCCTCCTCCGCCTCGGTCGCCCATGACCTGTACGCCTCGCTGGGCCGCCGCGCGCACCGTACGCCGCGCAGCGAGGTCGCGGTCGCGCGGATCGCGGCCGTCGGGATCGGGGCGGCCGCCATCGGGCTCGGGCTGCTGGCCCAGGACCTCAACGTGGCCTTCCTGGTCGGGCTGGCGTTCGCGGTCGCCGCCTCGGCGAACCTCCCGGTGCTGCTGTACTCGCTCTTCTGGCGGCGGTTCACCACGCGCGGCGCGGTGTGGGCCGTCTACGGCGGGCTGCTTCCGGCGCTGGTGCTGGTGGTGCTCTCCCCGGTGGTGTCCGGCGGCCCGGAAGCGATCTTCCCGGGCGTGGACTTCCATGTCTTCCCGCTGGAGAATCCGGGCCTTGTCTCCGTCCCCCTCGGCTTCCTCGCCGGCTGGTTCGGCACGGTCACCTCACCACGGGGCGCTCACGCCAGGCACGCCGCCAAGTACGCCGAGACGGAGGTACGGGCCCTCACCGGGGCGGGAGCGGCCTGACACGCCGGCTCACACCCATGCGTAGCGGTGCTCCGGGCGCCCCGTCTCGCCGTACTTCAGACTGAGCCGAACCCGGCCCGTGCGCTCCAGGAGCTTGAGATAGCGCTGGGCGGTCTGGCGGCTGAGCGAGGACCGCTCGGCGACCTCCTGCGCCGACAGTGGGCCCTCGGCGCCCCGCAGCACCTCCCGCACCAGGTCGGCGGTGAGCGCGGAGTGGCCCTTGGGCAGCTCCGCCGGGCCCGCCGAGGCGCCGCCCAGGGCGCCGAAGATCCGGTCGACCTGGTCCTGCCCGGCCTCGCCTCCGCCCTCCAGCGCGCGGCGCAGCGCCGCGTAGCCCTGGAGCTTGGCGCGCAGCCCGGCGAAGGTGAAGGGCTTGACCAGGTACTGGAGCGCGCCATGGCGCATCGCGGCCTGGACGGTGGCGATGTCGCGGGCGGCGGTCACCATGATGATGTCGGTGTGGTGGCCGCGCTCGCGCAGCCGCCGCACCAGCGCGAGGCCCGTCTCGTCCGGCAGATAGTGGTCCAGCAGCACCAGGTCGACCGCGGCGCGGTCCAGGAAGGCCAGCGCCTCACCGGCCGTGTGCGCCTGCCCCACGACGCGGAAGCCGGGCACCTTCTCCACATACGCCGCGTTGACCCGGGCCACGCGCACGTCGTCGTCCACGACCAACACATTGATGGCGCTGCTCGCCCCACCCGTGCCGCCCGGCCCACCCGCGCCGCCCCTGCCGTTCACGGCCGTCACCTCCGTACCTCCGTCATCGCGGCTCTCCTGTCGTGCTCAGCTGTGCCCCGCTCGGCTCCTCGGCCAGCGCCTCGGGCAGCACCACCGTGAACTCCGCGCCGCCGCCGTCCCGGTCGGTCACCCGCACGCTGCCGCCCTGCCGCTCGGCGAGCCGGCGCACCATCGGCAGGCCGATGCCGCGCTTGCGGTGCGCGGGCGGCTCCTTGGTCGACCAGCCCTCGGCGAAAACCACATCGCGCCGGTCGGCCGGGATACCCGGCCCGCTGTCGGAGACCCGCAGCACCACCGCCGTGTCGTCGGCGGCCAGCTCCACCTCGACCAGCGGGTCGGCCGTCCCGGCCGCCGCGTCCAGCGCGTTGTCGATGAGGTTGCCGACGATCGTCACCAGGCCCGGCGGGTCCACCAGCCGGTCCGGCAGCAGCGTCCCCTCGGCGATGCGCAGCGAGACGCCGCGCTCCGCGGCGACCGTGGCCTTGCCGACCAGCAGGGCGGCCAGCAGCGGGTCGTGGACCCGCTCGGTGACCTGCTCGGCGGTGGCGCGGTGCACCCCGACCGTCTCGGTGACGAACTCCACCGCCTCCTCGTAGAGCTCGAGCTCCAGCAGCCCGAGGAGGGTGTGCAGGTGGTTGGCGTGCTCATGGTCCTGGGCGCGCAGCGCGTCGATCAGCCCCCGGGTGCCGTCCAGCTCACGGCCCAGCCGCTCCAGCTCGGTGCGGTCGCGCAGGGTGGCCACGGCCCCGCCGTCGTCCGTCGGCATCCGGTTGGCGACCAGCACCCGGCCGCCGCTGACGGTCAGCAGATCGGATCCGGTGACCCGCCCGGCGAGCACATCGGTGGTACGGCCCGGCGGCAGCAACTCGTCCAGTGGCCGCCCGGTGTCCTCGGCACGCAGGTCCAGGAGCCGCTGTGCCTCGTCGTTGACCAGCCGGATGCGGCCGCGCGCGTCGAGGGCGACGACCCCCTCGCGGATGCCGTGCAGCATGGCCTCGCGCTCGGCGAGCAGCGCGGAGATATCGGAGAAGGCCAGGTCGTGAGTGCGGCGCCGGAGCCTGCGGGCCACCACGTACGCCGCGACCGCGCCCACCGCGAGCGCGCCGCCCGCGTAGGCGAGCAGCCCCGGCACCGCCCCGATGAGCCGGTCGCGCACGCTGTTGTACGAGATGCCGACCGACACGGCGCCGACGATCCGGCCGTGCTCGTCGCGCAGCGGGACCTTGCCGCGGGCCGAGCGGCCGAGCGTGCCGTTGTCGATCTCCATGACCTCCTCGCCGGCGAGGGCGTCGCTGGGGTCGGTGGAGACATGCCGGCCGATCTCCTCGGAAGAGGTGTGGGACCAGCGCACGCCACGCCTGTCCATGATCACGACATACTCGGCGCCGGTGGCCCGGCGGATCCGCTCCGCCTGGACCTGGACCGGGCCGTCGGGGGCGGGGCGGGTGTGCTCGATGGCGTCGGTGAGATTCGGGGCGGAGGCCGTGGTCTGGGCGATGGCGAGGGCACGGCGCATGGCCTGGTCGTCCAGCTGGGAGCCGAGCCGGGCGAGGAAGAGGCCGGTCGCGAGCACGGTGACGCCCGTGGCGATGGTCAGCTGCATCAGCAGGACCTGGGAGAAGACACGTCGGGGCCAGCCGATGCGCCACCTTGGGGCCTCGGCACGCGGCCCCCGGGGTATCGCGGCGCTCATGCCACGGAAGGGTAACCAAGGGCGGGCCCCGGCACTGCGCCAGGACACCCTCTTTGCGCCGGAACCGGCGCCTTTGCGCCTAAACCGGCGCCGCTCTCGCGGAGGTGGTTGCTCGCCGAGGGGGTTCCTCCATTGATGGCTGCGTCACAGCCGTGGCGGCGACGGTCGGCACCGGCCGCGAGGCGCGCACCGCCCGCACTCCGACGACGTCCATCCGCGCCGGGGAGCCCAGGACGGACCCGCAGCTCTCCGGGCGCGGCGGCGCGGCGGCGACCTGGACGACGCCGACCCGCCACAGCCGGCCGTCGGTGTGCTCGACGGTCACGGTCCAGGCCGGGGCGGCGCCCTCGGTCCGCAGCACGGTCAGCGCGTCGGCCCCCGCCTCGCCGGTCAGCTCGCGGATCGCCAGCTCGGCGGCCTGGCCGGGGCGCTCCCAGGTGGACCGGCCGCGGCAGCCCTCGGTGACGACCCTGCCCTCGCGCAGCGCGTCCAGCACCTCCTGGACGGACTGCGCGGTGGCCCGGCCGTACGCGTAGCCGTGCGGCAGCACCATGAGCGTGGGCGAGAAGCGGTGGCCGCCGATGTGGGTGATCTCCCAGGTGCCGCGCGCGCCGGAGGCGATGAGCTCGGCGGCCAGCGGCCGGCCGAGGATGGCGCAGCAGCGGTCGCGCTTCCCGTTGGTGCACACGAACACCAGGGGGTCGCCGGTGTACTGCTCCCACGCCTGGCCGGGGCCCGTGGCCACGGGGCGCAGACCGCCCGGGTCGCCCGCGCCGAGCGCGCCGAAGTCGAGGGCGAGCAGCCGCTCGGGCTCGGTGAGCGTGGTGGTACGGATCCAGGAGCGGCCCGGGCGGGTGTGCGCGATGAAGACGCGCTGCCGCGGGTGGGTGTGGCGGTCGGGGTGCCGGCCGGGGCGCCGGATCAGCGCGACCCGGACTCCGGTGTCCTTGACGGCGCGCTCCAGCGCGCGGCCGACGGCCGGGGCCAGATGGCTGGCGGTCAGGGCCTCGGCCCCCCAGGGGCCGGGCTGTTCGAGCAGAAGCCAGGTGGTGGCGGTGGTCGCCGTCCCGGCGAGCGGCTCGGACAGATCACGGGAGGCGGTCGCGCACGTGCTCACGAAGGTAAGCCTAACCTCTCTTGCGGCCGTCGGCTTCCGAAGGCGCGCCTCTGGGGGTGCGAGGCGCGTTTGTGCTGGGTGCGGGCGGGTGCCGAGGGGGCGGCCGCGGGCCGGGGCGGGCCTGCGGCCGGGGCCGCCCGGAGGCCTGGGTCGTGTCCGCATAGTCGCGTCGGATCAGCCCGCGGCGCGGGGGCACCTCCCAGCGGTAGCTGGGGGCGCGTGCCAGGCGTCGCGGGCCCGGCGGGACTATGCGGACACGGCCTAGCGCCGACCGGGGCCCGGGTGCCGCAGGGCCGTGGTGAGATCGCTCAGATACGCCGAGACCGGCCCGAGGGTCAGCAGGCCGCTGCCCGCCCCGGCCAGTTCCGCCGCCGCGGGGGTGAGCTCGCGGTGGGCGCGCTCCATCGTCTCCCGGTCGCCGACGGCGACGGCAGCCCGGGCGGTCAGGCACCACAGCGCCTCGAACAGCAGGTCGCGGGGTGGGTCAGGGGCCTCGCGCAGCGCCGCCGCGGCCTCGTCGCGGCGGTCCTGGGCCAGCAGCGCCAGGGGGCGGACCCAGGGCGCGTAGGGCCCCCAGTCGGCGTGCCGGTCGGTGTGCGGGTCGTTGTGCGGGTCGTTGTGCGGGCTGGACCGGACGGGCAGCGCGCGCCGGGTGCGCAGGCACAGCAGCGCGAGCGGCAGCAGACCGCGCTCCAGCCCGGGCATGCCGGCGCCGTCCAGCCGCGCGGCGGCGCTCCGGTAGGCGGCCTCCGCCGCTGCTTCCGTCGCGTCGCCCGTCGCGTCACCCGTCGCGTCGAGCCGCAGCGCGGCGTACCACCCCGTGAACACGCCGACCAGCGGCAGCTCATGGCGCTCGGCCAGGCGGTCCGCGGCGGCCGCGTGGCGGTCGGCCCCGGCGAAGTCCGCCAGTGCGCTGCGGGCCTGGAGCCGGACGAGGTGGCCGAGGACCTCGAAGGTGGTCAGGCCGTGCCGGGCGGACAGGACGATCAGCTGGGCGCCGATCGCGTCCCGGCGCGGCGCCAGACCGGCGCGGTGGAAGGTCTGCATGAACGTGGCGTTGAGAGCGAACGCCAGCAGCGCGGGGTCGTCCAGGCGGCGGGCGAGCTCCTCCGCCTGCCGGGCGGCCTGGGGACCGCGCGCGGCGCGGGTGCCGCGCGACTCCAGGGCGATCGTGGCCAGCAGCCGGGCCCGGACCGCCTCGTGCCCGCCGGGCGGCAGGGTGGCCAGGGCGCGCTCCGCCGCCGCGATGACCTGCGCGGCCTGCTCCGGGTCGTCGACCCGCGTCCAGACGGCCGGGACGTCGTACGCGCCGATCACGCGGGCCGTCAGCTCCGCGTCGGCCAGCTCCTCGGCCGCCGTGATGGCCGCCACGCGGTGTCGCCGGGCGGTCTGGAGGCCGCTGCCGCCGGTCACCGCGAGGCTGCGCAGCAGCCCCACCGTCGACTCCAGACGCGCCCGGGCACCGGAGGGCACGGTGCGGTCGTAGGCGGCGGCCGTACGCGCCCACACCCGCCCCGCCGCCCCGGCCGGGCCGGGGTCGAGGTGGGCGGCGTGGCCGAGGATGTCCGCCTCCAGGCCGCGCAGCCGCGGGCCGGGGTCCACCCCCAGCTGCTCGGCCAGGAGCGTGCGCGCGCGGCGCAGCACCGCCAGCGCGTCGCCCTGGCGGCCGGAGCGGTACAGCGCCAGGGCCAGCAGCCGCCAGGCGTCCTCGCGCCAGGGGTGCTCGGCCACGTGCGCGTCCAGGTCGGCCGCCGCCTCGGCGGCCAGGCCCAGTGCGACCCGGGCCTCGGCCCGCCGCTCGACGGCGTGCAGCCGCAGCTCCGTCAGGCGGGAGCGCTCCGCGCGGGCCCAGGGCTCGTCGGCGAACTCCGCGTAGGCGGGCCCGCGCCACCACTCCAGCGCCTCGTCCAGCCGTACGAACGTGTCCTCGGGAGGCAGCGCCGCGGCGGCGGCCACCGCCCGTTCGAAGCCCCAGGCGTCCACCGCGCCCGGGTCGGCGCGCAGCGCGTACCCCGGCCCCTCGGTGACCAGCAGCCGGGCCGGAGCGCGGGGCGGGCGCTCCGGTTCCAGGGCGCGCCGCAGGCCGGCCACGAAGGTGCGTATCGCGCCCACCGCGTCGGCGGGCGGCTCCGCCCACAGGTCCTCGGCCAGGCGGCGGACCGGGACCACACGGCGGCGGGCGACGATCAGCCGGGCCAGCACCGCGCGATGCCGTGGCCCCTTCAGGGCGATCGCGCCCCCGGCCCCGTCCCAGGCCGCCACCGGACCCAGCACGCCGAACAGGAACCGCACGCCTGACCACCCTTTCCGGACCCGGGGCAGTGCCCTGGCCACGGTAGCTCGCTCATCCGATGCTCATCCGCGCCCGGCACGCTGACGACCACGGCGGATCCTCACTCCCAGCCCCCAACTCCCAGCCCCCTCGAAACTCCCAGCCGCACGAAACTCCCAGCCCCACGAAAGAGGCGGAACCATGGCGCCTGTCATCGCCGGCTTCGACCACCAGCGAGTCCCCGTCGCCGACGGAGTGTCCCTCCACGCGGCCGTCGGCGGTTCGGGCCCTCCGATCGTGCTGCTGCACGGTTTTCCGCAGACCCACCTGATGTGGCGGCACGTCGCCGCCGACCTTGCGGCCGACCACACCGTCATCTGCCCTGACCTGCGCGGCTACGGCGCCAGCGACAAGCCCGCCGACCCCGACGGCACCGCCTACGCCAAGCGCACCATGGCCGCCGACATCGTCGCCCTGGCCCGAGAGCTGGGCCACGAGCGGTTCGCGCTGGCCGGGCACGACCGCGGCGCGCTGGTCGCCTTCCGCGCCGGCCTCGACCACCCGGCGGCGGTCACCCACCTGGCCTGCCTCGATGTGCTGCCGACCCTGGACATGTGGGAGGCGCTGCACGGCACCATCGCGGCGGTCGGCTTCCACCTCTACCTGATGGCCCAGCCGCCCGGGCTGCCCGAGCGGCTGATCTCGGCCGCCCCGGACGCCTTCTTCGGCCACTTCCTCGACCTGTGGGCGGGCGACCCGCGTGCCGTCCCGGCCGACGTCCGCGCCGCGTACCTGGACGCCTGCCGTGGGGCGGTGCCCTCGATCGTCGCCGACTACCGCGCCTCCGCCGGGATCGACACCGACCACGACCGGGCCGACCGCGCCGCCGGCAGCCGGCTGCGGATGCCGGTGACCGTGCTCCAGCAGGACTGGGGCGCCGCTCTGGGCTACGACGCGGCCGCGCTGTGGGGCGCGTGGGCGCCGGATCTGCGGCACACCACCGTCACCTGCGGCCACTTCATGGCCGAGGAGGCCCCCGCGGACATCGTGAAGGCCCTGCGGGCCCTGCTCGCCCGCTGAAGGCCGGGGCGGCGTCGCCCGGACGGCCGAGGCGCCCCCGAGTCGCCCGAACGACAGGGGCGCCCCTGAACGGCCGCGGCGGCCGGGCCGTACGACGACGGCCCGGCCGCCGCGGCCATGACGGTCACGACGACGGCGCGCTACGACGGGCCCGCCCCGTCCGCACCGGCCCCTACACCGGGCCGGCCAGCACCGACACCGCCTTGGCGAGCGGCACCCCCGAGCCGTCGCGGCGCGGATCGGGCTCCGGCAGCGGCACCGGGGTGCCGGTCGGCGTGGCCGCGCGGGCCGGTGTCGCGCCCGCCCAGGCCAGGACCAGGCAGTCCTCGCCCTTCAGGAACCGCTGGCAGCGCACCCCGCCGGTCGCCCGGCCCTTGCGCGGGTACTGGTCGAACGGCGTGAGCTTGGCCGACTGCTGCACCGAGTCGTCGAGCGTGCCGTGCGCGCCGGCGACCGTGAACACCACCGCGTCGGACGCCGGGTCGACGGCCGTGAACGAGATCACCTTCGCGCCCGAGCCCAGCTTGATCCCGGCCATGCCGCCCGCGGGGCGGCCCTGCGGCCGCACCTGGGCGGCCGGATAGCGCAGCAGTTGTGCGTCGTCGGTGATGAAGACCAGGTCCTCCTCGCCCGTGCGCAGCTCCACCGCGCCGACGATCCGGTCGCCCTCCTTGAGGCCGATGACCTCCAACTCGTCCTTGTTGGCGGGGTAGTCGGGGACCACGCGCTTGACGACGCCCTGCTCCGTGCCGATCGCGAGCCCGGGTGAGGACTCGTCGAGTGTGGTGAGGCAGACGAGCTCCTCGCCGTCCTCCAGGGTCAGGAATTCCGCGATGGGCGCCCCGCCCGCCAGGTTCGGGGCCCCGGGCGTCTCCGGGAGTATCGGCAGATCGACCACGGCGAGCCGCAGCAGCCGCCCGGACGAGGTCACCGCTCCCAGGTCGCCTCGGGCCGTGGCCGGGACCGCCGAGATGATCACATCGTGCTTGACGCGCTTGGCCTGCCCCTCGCCCGGGAACGGCTCGCCGTTGGCCGTGCGGGCCAGCAGGCCGGTGGAGGACAGCAGCACCCGGCACGGGTCGTCGGCGACCTCCAGCGGCACCGCGGTCACCGGGGCGTTCGCCGACTCCTGAAGCACCGTGCGGCGCGGCGTGGCGAACTTCTTGGCCACCTGGGCCAGTTCCGCCGACACCAGCTTGCGCAGCTCGGCGTCCGAGTCCAGGATCCGGGTCAGCTCCTCGATCTCCGTCTTGAGGCGGTCGCGCTCCGACTCCAGCTCGATCCGGTCGAACCTGGTCAGCCGGCGCAGCGGAGTGTCCAGGATGTACTGCGTCTGGATCTCGGAGAGCCCGAAGCGGGCGATCAGGGACTCCTTGGCCTGCGCCGCGTTGTCGCTGGAGCGGATGATGCGGATGACCTCGTCGATGTCGAGCAGGGCGACCAGCAGCCCCTCGACCAGGTGCAGCCGGTCCCGCCGCTTGCCGCGCCGGAACTCGCTGCGCCGCCGCACCACGGTGAAGCGGTGGTCGAGATAGACCTCCAGCAGCTCCTTGAGCCCGAGCGTGAGCGGCTGGCCGTCCACCAGCGCGACATTGTTGATGCCGAAGGACTCCTCCATCGGCGTCAGCTTGTAGAGCTGCTCCAGCACGGCCTCGGGGTTGAAGCCGTTCTTGACCTCGATGACCAGGCGCAGTCCGTGCTCGCGGTCGGTCAGGTCCTTGACGTCCGCGATGCCCTGGAGCTTCTTGGCGCCGACCAGGTCCTTGATCTTCGAGATGACCTTCTCGGGGCCGACCGCGAAGGGCAGTTCGGTGACGACCAGGCCCTTGCGGCGTGCCGTCACGTCCTCCACCGCTACCGTGGCGCGGATCTTGAAGGTGCCGCGCCCCTTCTCGTACGCGTCCCGGACGCCGCCCAGGCCCACGACCCGGCCGCCGGTCGGCAGGTCGGGGCCGGGCACGAACCGCATCAGGGTGTCCAGGTCCGCGCTCGGGTGCCTGATCAGATGGCGGGCGGCGGCGATCACCTCGCCCAGGTTGTGCGGGGGCATGTTCGTCGCCATGCCGACGGCGATCCCGGAGGCGCCGTTGACCAGCAGGTTGGGATAGGCGGCGGGGAGCGCCACCGGCTCCTGCTCGCTGCCGTCGTAGTTGGGGGTGAAATCGACGGTGTCCTCGTCGATCGACTCCGTCATCAGCGAGGTCGCCGAGGCCATGCGGCACTCGGTGTAGCGCATCGCGGCGGGCGGGTCGTCGTTGCCCAGGGAGCCGAAGTTCCCGTGGCCGTCGACCAGCGGGACGCGCATCGAGAAGGGCTGGGCCATACGCACCAGCGCGTCGTAGATCGACGCGTCGCCATGGGGGTGCAGCTTGCCCATGACCTCGCCGACGACCCGGGCGCACTTCACGAAGCCGCGCTCGGGCCGCAGGCCCATCTCGTTCATCTGGTAGAGGATGCGCCGGTGCACCGGCTTGAGCCCGTCCCGGGCGTCGGGAAGGGCGCGCGAGTAGATGACCGAGTACGCGTACTCAAGGAAGGAGCCCTGCATCTCGTCGACGACGTCGATGTCGAGAATGCGCTCCTCGAAGTCGTCCGGCGGAGGGGTCTTTGTGCTGCGGCGGGCCATCGCGCTTGCGGCTCCTTCAACTGCCGAGGCGGGATCTGACGCCGACCATTGTGGACCGGACCGCAGACAAGTGTGGAACGGGCCATGGTCAACGCCCCCTCGCCGACCGTTCCCAGGGCCCCCGCGGCGCCGTCTCGGGAGCGCGTCGGGGAGCCCCCCGGGGCACGCCGGGGGCGCGCCGGGAGCCGCTCGCGCGGTGTTCCGGCGGCCCGCCGGCGAGATTCGCCCGGCGGGAACTTCGCCAGATGTCCGTGCGCTTGCATACAGTGACAGGACCGCACTTCACGCGGCTCGCACGCGCTCCATCACGCGATCGAAGGGACGTACATGCCCATGGGTCACACGGCCACGGAACAAGCCGGCTCCGGCGGCCTGACAGCGACCGAGCACCGGCTGGCCAACGGCCTGCGGGTGGTGCTCTCCGAAGACCACCTGACCCCGGTCGCGGCGGTCTGCCTGTGGTACGACGTCGGCTCGCGCCACGAAGTCAAGGGGCGTACCGGGCTGGCTCACCTTTTCGAGCACTTGATGTTCCAGGGCTCGGCGCAGGTGAAGGGGAACGGCCACTTCGAGCTGGTGCAGGGCGCCGGCGGCTCGCTCAACGGGACGACCAGCTTCGAGCGGACCAACTACTTCGAGACGATGCCGACCCACCAGGTGGAGCTGGCGCTGTGGCTCGAGGCGGACCGCATGGGCTCGCTGCTGACCGCGCTGGACGAGGAGAGCCTGGAGAACCAGCGCGACGTCGTCAAGAACGAGCGCCGCCAGCGCTACGACAACGTGCCGTACGGCACCGCGTTCGAGCGCCTGGTCGGCATGGCCTACCCCGAGGGCCACCCGTACCACCACACCCCGATCGGCTCGATGGCCGACCTGGACGCGGCCTCCCTGGAGGACGCGCGCGAGTTCTTCCGCACGTACTACGCGCCGAACAACGCGGTGCTGGCGATCGTGGGCGACATCGACCCCGAGCAGACCCTGGCCTGGATCGAGAAGTACTTCGGCACCATCCCCTCCCACGACGGCAAGCGCCCGCCCGGCGACGGCACCCTGCCCGAGGTGATCGGCGGACAGCTGCGCGAGGTCGTCGAGGAGGAGGTGCCGGCCCGCGCCCTGATGGCCGCCTACCGGCTGCCCCACGACGGCACCCGCGAGGCCGACGCCGCAGACCTGGCGTTGACCGTCCTGGGCGGCGGGGAGTCCTCCCGCCTGCACAACCGCCTGGTGCGCCGCGACCGTACGGCGGTGGCCGCGGGCTTCGGCCTGCTGCGGCTGTCCGGCGCCCCCTCGCTCGGCTGGCTGGACGTGAAGACCTCGGGCGGCGTGGAGGTGCCCGACATCGAGGCCGCGGTCGACGAGGAGCTGGCCCGGTTCGCCGAGGAGGGGCCGACCCCGGAGGAGATGGAGCGCGCCCAGGCCCAGCTGGAGCGCGAGTGGCTGGACCGGCTGGCCACGGTCGGCGGCCGCGCCGACGAGCTGTGCCGGTTCGCGGTGCTGTTCGGCGACCCGCAGCTGGCGCTGACCGCCGTGGAGCGCGTGCTCCAGGTGACGGCCGAGGAGGTGCGGGCCGTGGCCCAGGCCAGGCTGCGCCCCGACAACCGCGCGGTGCTGGTGTACGAACCGCTCCAGGGCGCCGAGCAGGCCGAGGCCGACGCCGCCACGGACGACGACGCGGCAGCCGACGACAACGACGCAGAAGGAGAGTCGGCCCAGTGAGCGACGCCGTCACCACCACGATGACCTTCCACCCGCAGCCGCTGGGCGGCGCCGCCAAGCCCTGGGCCTTCCCGGCCCCCGAGCGCGCCGAGCTGTCCAACGGGCTGGCCGTGCTGCGCTGCCACCGCCCCGGCCAGCAGGTCGTGGCCGTGGAGGTCAACCTCGCGGCCCCACTGGACGCCGAGCCGGCCGGGCTCGACGGCATCGCCACGATCATGGCCCGCGCGCTGTCCGAGGGCACCGACAAGCACACCGCCGAGGAGTTCGCCGCCGAGCTGGAGCGCTGCGGCGCCACCCTGGACGCACACGCCGACCACCCCGGCCTCCGCGTGTCCCTGGAGGTCCCCGTCTCCCGGCTGCCCAAGGCGCTCGGCCTGCTGGCCGACGCGCTGCGCGCGCCCGCCTTCCCCGAGGGCGAGGTCGAGCGGCTGGTGCGCAACCGCCTGGACGAGATCCCGCACGAGCTGGCCAATCCGGCCCGGCGCGCCTCGATGGCGCTGTCCAAGACGCTGTTCCCGGCCGAGTCCCGGATGTCCCGCCCGCGCCAGGGCACCCAGGAGACCGTCGAGGGCATCGACGCCGCGGCCGTGCGGGCCTTCTACGAGGCGCATGTCCGCCCCTCCACCACGACCGCCGTGGTCGTCGGCGACCTGACCGGCGTCGACCTCGACAAGGCGCTGGCCGACACCCTCGGCGCCTGGACGGGCGGCGCCGCCGAGCCCCGCTCCATGCCGCCGATCACCGCCGACGACACCGGCCGGGTGATCATTGTCGACCGGCCGGGCGCGGTGCAGACCCAGCTGCTCATCGGGCGGATCGGCGCCGACCGCCACGACCGCATCTGGCCCGCCCAGGTGCTGGGCACCTACTGCCTGGGCGGCACCCTCACCTCGCGGCTGGACCGGGTGCTGCGCGAGGAGAAGGGCTACACCTACGGCGTGCGCGCCTTCGGCCAGGTGCTCCGCTCGGCGGCCCCGGACGCCTCCGGAGGGGGCACGGGCGCCGCGATGCTGGCCATCAGCGGCTCGGTGGCCACCGAGGTCACCGGTCCCGCCCTGGAGGACCTGTGGAAGGTGCTGGGCACGCTCAAGGAGGAGGGTCTGACGGACGCCGAGCGCGATGTCGCCGTGCAGAACCTCGTCGGGGTGGCCCCGCTGAAGTACGAGACGGCGGCCGCGGTCGCGGGTACGCTGGCCGACCAGGTCGAGCAGCACCTGCCGGACGACTTCCAGGCGCACCTGTACGCGCGCCTCGCGGAGACCGGCACGGTGGAGGCGACGGCCGCGGTGGTGAGCGCCTTCCCGCCCGACCGGCTGGTCACGGTGCTCGTGGGCGACGCCTCGAAGATCGAGGAGCCGGTCAAGGAGCTCGGCATCGGCGAGGTGAGCGTCATCCAGGGCTGACCTGGAGATGACCCGGGGGTTTACCCCAGGTTGACTTGAGGCCGACGCGCCCGGCCGCCCTCGCGAGCTGGGCGAACGGGCCGCCGGGACAAGGACCCTGGCGCCGTTTCAGGCGCCGGGGTTTCCTTTTGTTGCCGTTTCGCCGGTCGTTTCGCCCGCTTTATAGCAGAGGTTGCCCATCTGGGGGGTCGTGTCTGTGGGGAAACCAACAAAAGAGCGGAACCGTTTGGTGATCGAAAGCGGTCCCGCTTAGCGTCAGTCCGGTTGCCCGCCCGAGACACGCCGCGCCCGCGGCACGGACAACCATCGCCGAATCCCCGTACGGCGCGAGCCAGGGGAACCGGGGAACCAGCCTCACCCGTTGCCGCCCGCGGCGCCGGAGGGGCGATTCCCAGGGGTGAATCGGACGCCTTCCCCGCGAGGGGCGAGGGGCCCGTAGGAGACCTTCCTGCTCCGAACCCGTCAGCTAACCCGGTAGGCGAGAGGGAAGGAAAGGAGTGCGCCGCTTCATGGCGATCACCCGTACCACCGGGAAGCACCGCCGCCCCGGACGCGCCCCCCGTACCGCCCGCTCCGGCGCCAACCTGGCGGGCATAGCCACGCTGGCCGCCTCCGGCGTGGTCGCCGGCTTCGCCGCCCCGGCGCTCGCGGCCTCGGACGACGGGCGCGGCGCCGAGGACACCGGGCTGCGCCAGGCGGTCGCCATGGGCGACGAGCTCGCCGACCAGGTCGCCGCCCAGGCGGAGACCCAGCAGTCCTTCGCCGCGGAGGCCGCCGCCAAGGCGCAGGCCGAGGCCGACGCCCGCAAGGAGGCCGCGCGGCTGGCCGCGGAGGCGAAGCGCAAGGCCGAGGCGGCCGCGAAGAAGGCCAAGCAGGAGCGCGAGGCCAAGGAGCGCGCGGCGCGCGAGGCGGAGCGCAAGCGGCTGAACATGTTCGTGCTGCCGGTCTCCGGCTCGTACCTCTCCACCAGCTACCAGGCGTCCAGCGGCCTGTGGTCCTCCGGCAGCCACACCGGGGTGGACTTCCACGCCGCGTCCGGGACCTCGGTGCACTCCGTGGGCTCCGGCACCGTCGTCGAGGCCGGCTGGGGCGGCGCCTACGGCAACAACATCGTGATCAAGATGAACGACGGCACCTACACCCAGTACGCGCATCTGTCGTCCCTCAGCGTCTCCGTCGGCCAGGCGGTCACCCCTGGCCAGCAGATCGGCCTGTCCGGCGCCACGGGCAACGTCACCGGGCCGCATCTGCACTTCGAGGCCCGCACGAGCCCGGACTACGGCTCGGACATCGACCCCGTCGCCTATCTGCGCTCGCACGGCGTCAACATCTGATCAACCGCACGCCGCCCGAAGGCCCCCGGTCCCACGGACCCGGGGCCTTCGGTCTGTCCGTCCCTCCACCCGCTGCCTGTCCGCTCGTCTGCTCGTCCTGGCCAAAAAATATCCATGAAATCCCCCCGCCCATCGGAAATTCCAGCCGCTTAGAATAGAGTCGCTGAACACGCGTCAATCGGCTGCGTTTCGCGGAGATTAAGGCGGAGGTTCGACAATGCGGGACCGTAAGTGAACGGCGATACGACCGCGGTCCACGGCAGCCGCCGGATTTCGGCGCACGCGGTGTGTACGGCGATCCGCGACGACATCGTCTCCGGCACCTTCGCGCCGGGCAGCCGGCTGACCGAGGAAGTCCTCGCCCGGCGGTACGGCGTCTCGCGCGTGCCCGTGCGCGAGGCCCTGCGCACCCTGGAGTCGGAGGGCTTCGTGACCACCCGCCGGCACGCGGGCGCCTGCGTGGCTCAGCCGTCCGACCGGGAGGCCGCCGACCTGCTGGACATCCGCGCGCTGCTGGAGCCGCTGGGCGCCGCCCGGGCCGCCCAGCGCCGCACCGAGGCGCATCTGAAGGTGTTGCGCGGCCTGGTCCGGCTGGGCCAGGAGCGGGCCCAGCGCGGTCAGCTGGGCGAACTGCGTGCGCTGAGCGACTGGTTCCACGAGACGCTGGCCCAGGCGTCCGGCAGCCCGAGCCTGGCCGGGCTGCTGGTGCAGCTGCGGCGCAAGATCGCCTGGGTGTACGCGGTGGAGCCGGCCCGCCGGTCCGCGCCGCCCGTCCCGGGCGCCCCCGGGCGCCCCGACTTCTCGCTCAGGGCCGTCGAGTCCTGGAGCGAGCACGGGGCGCTGGTCGACGCGGTGGCGCGGGGCGACGCCGACCGCGCCCGGACGCTCGCCGCGGCCCATGCCGAGCGCTCGATGTCGGAATACCGGCTGCGCCGCCCCTCCCGCGTGAGAACTTCGAAACATTCCGTAAACAATGCGGGCGCCCGGAATTAACAGCGGCCCCGTATACAACTTCTTGGAATTATCGCCGATGTGTCGCGGCCGTAGATTTCCGCGGCCGCTGATTTCGTGTCCCCGTATTCAGGTGGTGTGTGCGGTGCGCGGGCGGAAAACATAAAACAACGCGGCCGCGGTCGCCCGGAATGGGGCACCGCGGCCGCGCTGCGCGGCCGTGCCGAATCGATCCGCCGACGGCGGAGCCGGAGCCGGAGCCAGTCAGACGGTCTCCGGCAGCTCCTCGAGCCCCTCGCCGACCAGCTTGGCCAGGCGGTCGAGCGCGACCTCGGCGTCCTCCGCCTCCGAGGCGAGGACGACCTCCTCGCCGCCCTGGGCGCCGAGGCCGAGCACCGCGAGCATGGACGCGGCGTTGACCGGGGTGCCGTCCGCCTTGGCGATCGTGATGGGGACGCCGGAGGCGGTGGCCGCCCGGACGAAGATCGACGCGGGGCGGGCGTGCAGGCCCTCGGCCCAGCCGATGTTGACGCGGCGCTCAGCCATGGTGTTGCCCTTCAGAAGCGGTGTGGTTGTTGTCTAGACCAAATCATACGGTGTCGGTGTCTGTGTCTGCCCGGAAGGTGTCCGAGTGGGCCCGAGCGTGCCCGTACGGGTCCGATACGGACCTTCCCTCGACACCTCCTCTTCACGCAAGAGGGGTCCGCCATTCGGATGTCCGGATCACTTTCCACCCGCTTTCCAGCCGCGCCGTAGGCTGGGCCCCATGCGGCCCCCGTCCGGCACCCACGCCTATCCGGCCCACTGGGAGGCCGACGTGGTGCTCCGCGACGGCGGTACCGCCCAGATCCGCCCGATCACCGCCGACGACGCACAGCGCCTGGTCAGCTTCTACGAACGGGTCTCGGACGAGTCCAAGTACTACCGCTTCTTCGCGCCCTACCCCCGGCTCTCCGATCGCGACGTGCACCGCTTCACGCACCATGACTACGTCGACCGGGTGGGCCTGGCCGCCACGGTCGGGGACGAGTTCATCGCCACCGTCCGCTACGACCGGATCGACGGCCAGGGCCTGGCCGCGACGGGCCCGGCCGACGAGGCCGAGGTCGCCTTCCTCGTCCAGGACGCCCACCAGGGCCGCGGGGTGGCCTCCGCCCTGCTCGAGCACATCGCCGCCGTCGCCCGCGAGCGCGGCATCCGCCGCTTCGCCGCCGAGGTGCTGCCCGCCAACACCAAGATGATCAAGGTGTTCACGGACGCGGGCTTCACCCAGAAGCGCAGCTTCGAGGACGGCGTCGTCCGGCTGGAGCTCGACCTCGAACCCACCGACCGCTCCCTGGCCGTCATGCGCGCCCGCGAGCAGCGCGCCGAGGCCCGCTCCGTACAGCGGCTGCTCGCCCCGGGCTCCGTCGCCGTCATCGGCGCCGGGCGCGCCCCGGGCGGCGTCGGCCGCACCGTGCTGCGCGGCCTCCTGGACGGCGGATTCACCGGGCACGTCCACGCCGTCAACAGCCGCTTCCCCGGGGAGTGGAAGCGGCTGGACCCCGAGGGCGTCCCGGCCCACCGCTCGATCCGCGAGATCGACGGGCCGGTCGACCTCGCCGTCGTCGCCGTCCCCGCCGACCAGGTGCCCTCCGTGGTCGCGGACTGCGGCGAACACGGCGTCCAGGGCCTCGTCGTGGTCTCCGCCGGCTACGCGGAGAGCGGGCGCGAGGGCCGCGACCGCCAGCGCGAGCTGGTCCGCCAGGCGCGCACCTACGGCATACGGATCATCGGCCCCAACGCCTTCGGCATCATCAACACCGCCGACGGCGTGCGGCTGAACGCCTCCCTCTCGCCCCGGCTGCCCGCCCCCGGCCGGCTCGGCCTGTTCACCCAGTCCGGGGCGATAGGCATCGCGCTGCTCTCCGGTCTCGACCGGCGCGGCGCGGGGACCGCGGGGGTCTCCACCTTCATCTCCGCGGGCAACCGCGCCGACGTGTCCGGCAACGACCTCCTCCAGTACTGGTACGACGACCCGCGGACGGACGTCGCCCTGATGTACCTCGAGTCCATCGGCAACCCCCGCAAGTTCACCCGGCTCGCCAGGCGCACGGCCGCGGTCAAGCCGGTCGTGGTCGTCAAGGGCGCCCGGCACAGCGGCAGCGCCCCCACCGGCCACGCCGTGCCCGCCACCGGCATCCCGGACGCCACCGTCTCCGCTCTGCTGCGGCAGGCGGGTGTCATCCGGGTCGACACCGTCACCGAGCTCGTCGACGCCGGGCTGCTGCTCGGCTCCCAGCCGCTCCCCGCCGGCCCGCGCATCGCCATCCTCGGCAACTCCGAGTCCCTGGGGCTGCTCACCTACGACGCCTGCCTCACCGAGGGGCTGCGCCCGCTGCCGCCCCGCGACCTGACCACGGCCGCCACCCGCGACGACTTCCGGCGAGCCCTGGCCGCGGCCCTCACCGACGACGCGTGCGACGCGGTCGTCGTCACCGCCATCCCCTGGGTCGGCGACGCGGACGCGGCCGACCTCGCCGGGGCGATGCGGGGCGCGGCCGCCGAGGCGGCGGCGGGCGGCGCGGCCAAGCCGGTGGCGGTGGTCCACCTGGAGATCCCGGGGCTCGTCGAGGCCCTGGCCGCGCCCTGGGGCGCCCCCGGAGCGCACGGGGGAGAGGAGGGCGGTGAACCCTTCCCGGCCCCGCGGATCCCCGCGTACCCGGCCGCGGAGCGCGCCGTACGGGCCCTCGCCGAGGCCGTGGGGTACGCGCGGTGGCGACGGCAGGCCGAAGAAGAGCCGGGGCGGGTGCCCCAGTACGAGGACATCGACGAGGCGGGGGCCGCGGCCGACATCGACGTGCTGCTCGCCCCGTCCGACTCGGCCGAGGCGGCCCCGCCCGGCGGCCCCCGCCCCGAGGTCCCGGCCCCGCCCCCCGTCAGCCTGTCCGCCCCCGACGCCCAGCGCCTCCTCGCCCGCTACGGCGTCAGCGTGCTGCCCGCGTTCCCCGCCCCCGACCCGGACGCCGCCGTACGGGCCGCGGCCCGGCTCGGCTTCCCCGTCGCCCTCAAGACCACCGCGCCCCAGCTGCGCCACCGCGCCGACCTCGGGGGTGTGCGGCTCGACCTCGGCGGGGAGGCGGAACTGCGCCGGGCCTACGCCGAGTTGACCGGGTACCTCGGCGCCCCCGAGGAGCTGCGGCTTGTCGTGCAGCGGATGGCCCCGCGCGGCGTCGACACGGTCGTACGGGCCGCCATCGACCCCGCCGCCGGGGCGGTGCTCTCCTTCGGGCTCGCCGGAGCCCCCTCCGAGCTGCTCGGCGACACCGCGCACCGGCTCGTCCCGGCCACCGACCGGGACGCCGCCGAGCTGATCAGATCCATCCGGACCGCGCCGCTCCTGTTCGGCTGGCGCGGCTCAAGACCCGTCGACACCGCGGCGCTGGAGGAGCTCCTGCTGCGGGTGTCCCGACTGGTGGACGACCATCCCGAGGTGGTCGGCGTCGACCTGGAACCGGTCGTCGTCGCCCCGCACGGCCTGTCCGTGCTCGGCGCGGCCGTCCGGTTGGCCCCACCACCCCCGCGCACCGACCTCGGCCCCCGCCACCTCCCCAGCTATTGACCCCGCCGTGGGCATGGCCGGCATGGGCGCCGGTGTCGGCGCGGGCCCGTAGGATGGGCACATGGCGAAGACCGGTACGACGACCAAGGGGCTGCGCGCGGCGATCGAGCGCAGTGGCTATTACCCGGCACTCGTTGCCGAGGCGGTGGAGGCCGCTGTGGGCGGTGAGCCCGTCGTCTCGTATCTGGTCCACCAGGAGACCACCTTCGACTCCAACGAGGTCCGCCGCCATGTCACGGTCCTCGTCCTGACCGGCACCCGCTTCATCGTCAGCCACACCGACGAGCAGGCCGCCGACGGCACCTCCCCGTCGCCGTACGCGACCACCTCCACCGAGTCGGTGAAGCTCCAGCGGATCTCCTCGGTGGTGCTCAGCCGGGTCGTGGCCAACCCCGAGTCGTACACCCCCGGCACGCTGCCCCGCGAGGTGGTCCTCACCATCGGCTGGGGCGCCGTCAACCGTCTCGACCTCGAGCCCGCCGCCTGCGGCGACCCCAACTGCGAGGCCGACCACGGCTACACCGGCTCCTCCACCGCCGACGACCTCAGCCTGCGGGTCAGCGAGGCGGGCGACGGCCCCGACAGCGTCCGGCAGACTCTCGCCTTCGCCCAGTCGCTCTCCGAAGCCACCGTGGACACGCCGGACGCCGGCCGCTGATGTCCGACTTCTCCGCGGGCTCCACCACTGCCTCCCCATGGCATGAGCCCGAGCCGCTCGACCCGCGCTCCGCCCCCGTGCCCCGCTACGGCACGGGCTCGCTCGCCGATCTGCTGCCCGCCGTCGCCGCGGGCCAGGGGGTCCCGGGCCTGCCGTCGCTGTCCCCGGGCCTCGCCCTCGCGCCCGCCGACCGCGTCTGCGTCTTCCTGGTCGACGGCCTCGGCTGGGAGCTGCTGCGCGCCCACCCCGCCGAGGCGCCGTTTCTGACCTCGCTGCTGGCCGGCTCGCTGGGCGGCACCGGCGAGCCCATCACGGCGGGCTTCCCCTCCACCACCGCGACCTCGCTGGCCTCCGTCGGCACGGGCCTGCCGCCCGGCGCCCACGGCCTGCCCGGCTACACGGTGGCCGACCCCGCCACCGGCGGGCTGATGAACCAGCTGCGCTGGCAGCCGTGGACGGACCCGCACGCCTGGCAGCCGTACCCCACCGTCTTCCAACTGGCCGACGCCGCGGGCGTGCACACCTGCCAGGTGTCCGCGCCGACCTTCGCCGAGACCCCGCTCACCAAGGTCGCGCTGAGCGGCGGCACCTTCCACGGCCGGCTGACCGGCGAGGAGCGCATGGATCTCGCGGCCGAGCAGCTGGCCGCGGGCGACCGCTCGCTGGTGTACACGTACTACAGCGAAGTCGACGGCAAGGGGCACCGCTTCGGCGTCGACTCCGGCGAGTGGCGCGCCCAGCTGCGCTATGTGGACGGGCTCGCCCAGCGCCTCGCCGAGCAGCTGCCGCCCCGCTCCGCCCTCTATGTCACCGCCGACCACGGCATGATCGACATCCCCTTCGACCCGGAGTCCCGGATCGACTTCGACGAGGACTGGGAGCTGCGGGCCGGCGTCGCCCTGCTGGGCGGCGAGGGCCGCGCCCGCCATGTGTACGCGGTCCCCGGCGCCGCGGGCGATGTGCTGGCCGTGTGGCGCGAGGTGCTCGGCGACCGGATGTGGGTGGCGAGCCGCGACGAGGCCATCGAGGCGGGCTGGTTCGGGCAACCCGACGCCGCCGGCGGCGGCGTGGACGAGCGGGTGTACCGGCGGATCGGCGATGTGGTGGCCGCGGCCAGCGCGGACGTCGCGATCGTCGCCTCGCGGACCGAGCCGAAGGAGTCGGCGATGGTGGGGCTGCACGGCTCGATGACCCCCGTCGAGCAGCTCGTCCCGCTCCTCGAAGTACGCTCCTGAGCCGTTCCTCCGCCCGCCCCGCTCGCCTGCCCGCCCCTCCCGTACGAAAGGCCTCACCACTCCCATGCCCGAGCTGGTGTTCTTCTCCGGAACCATGGACTGCGGAAAGAGCACCCTCGCTCTCCAGATCGAGCACAACCGCTCGACGCGCGGGCTCCAGGGCATGATCTACACCCGGGACGACCGGGCGGGCCGGGGCAAGCTCTCCTCGCGGCTCGGGCTGGTCACCGAGGCCGTCGAGGCGGGGGACGACCTGGACTTCTACGCCCATGTCGTCGGGACGCTCACGGCCGGGGGCCGCGCCGACTATGTGATCGTGGACGAGGCGCAGTTCCTCGCCCCGTCCCAGATCGACCAGCTCGCCCGGGTCGTGGACGACCTCGGGCTCGACGTCTTCGCCTTCGGTATCACCACCGATTTCCGCAGCAAGCTCTTCCCCGGCTCACAGCGCCTGGTCGAACTCGCGGACCGGATCGAGGTGCTCCAGGTCGAGGCGTTGTGCTGGTGCGGGGCCCGCGCCACGCACAACGCCCGTACCGTCGGCGGCGAGATGGTCGTCGAGGGCGCCCAGGTGGTCGTCGGCGACGTCAACCAGCCCGGGACCGAGGTGGGTTACGAGGTGCTGTGCCGGCGCCACCACAGCCGCCGCATGACGGCCGCCGCCGCCCGCGCCGCCGCGCTGTCGCCCGACGTCCTCCCCGTAGACCTGACGTCCCTGGCCCCGGCCCCGATCCCCGCCCCCGCGTCCGGCGACACCGGCGAAACGCCCTGGACCGCCTCCTAGCCGTCTGTCAGCCGTCCGTCAGCCGTCCGTCCCGACCAGGGTGAAGGCGGCCCCCTCCGGGTCCGTGACGGTGGCCGTACGACCCCTCGCGCCGTCCTGTGGCGGGAGGACCACATAGCCGCCCAGCTCGGCCACCTGGCGCACCGCCTTGTCCACGTCCGTCACCGCGAAGTGGGTCCGCCAGTGCGGGCCCCGGTCGCGCGGGAGCGCGCCGCCCAGGCCGTGGATCGCGGCCACCGGCCGCCCGCCCACCCGCAGGGTCCGCACATCGGATTCGGATCCGGGGGCCGTGCCGGGGCCGTCGGACCGGCGGGGAGAGGGCTCGCTGTCGCAGCCGAAGACCATGTCGTAGAACGTGCCGACGGCCGAGGACTCACGGGTCATCAGCTCGTGCCAGACCGGGGAGCCCGGCACTCCGCTCTCCTCGGTGCCCAGGCCCTCGCGCTCCTGCCACACGCCGAAGGCCGCGCCCTCCGGATCGGCCGCGAGAGCCATCCGGCCCGCGTCGTCCGCGTCCAGCGGGCCCACCGCCACGGTGCCGCCGCACGCGCGGATCAGCTCCGCCGTCTCGTCGACGTCGTCGGAGGCCAGATATGTCGTCCAGGCGACCGGGAGATGGCGCTCCGGAGGCAGCTCGCCCAGCCCGGCGACCGGCCGGTCGCCGATCCGCGCGCGGACATACGGGCCCAGGTGCCGTGGCCCCGGGGTGAACTCCCAACCGAACAAGGCGTGGTAGAAGTCCTGCGTCGCGGCCAGGCTGTGCACCATCAGGCTCGTCCAACAGGGCGTGCCCGGTGTGCGCCGGGTCGCTGCCTCGGTCATCTTCACTCTCTCCTCGGACCATTGTGGTGTCCGTACGGCTTCGGCCCGCCCGCTGGTGTGCGGGGCGGTGGTGGGGGTGGTCGCGCCCGACAGATATTTGCACCACCTGTCGCGGCGCGCGCCCTGGCCGCGCCGCAATTCGCGGCTCCTGCCAGGACAATGCCCGCTTTCGGGCCGGGCATCCGTTTCCGAGCCATGGTCGCGGGGGGTCCGTCAGCTGTACGGCGGGTGATCGAGTGGGCCAATAGTCGCAGTCACATCTACGCAAGGATGGTTCCCATGAATGCCATCATCACCGCATCCGATCTCATGGATGAGTTGGCGGGGGAGCAGCCGCCGCTCCTCCTGGACGTCCGCTACCAGCTGGGCGGCCCGCCCGGCCGCCCGGCGTACGAGGCCGGGCACCTCCCCGGCGCGGTCTACGTCGACCTCGAGGCCGAACTCGCGGGCCCCGCGGGCGCGGCCGGCCGCCACCCGCTGCCCGATCTGTCCGTCTTCGCCGCCGCGATGCGCCGGGCCGGAGTCCGCGCGGACCGGCGCGTGGTGGCGTACGACGGCGGACAGGGGTGGGCCGCGGCGCGCGCCTGGTGGCTGCTGCGCTGGGCGGGCCACCCGTCCGTACGCGTCCTCGACGGTGGCCTGGCCGCCTGGACCGAGCAGGGCGGCCCGCTGAGCACCGAGGCGACCGCCCCGCCCGAGGGCGACTTCGAGCCGCGCCCCGGCGGCCTGCCGCTGCTGGACGCGGACGGCGCGGCGGCGCTGGCCCGGCGCGGGGTGCTGCTGGACGCGCGGGCGGGCGAGCGGTACCGGGGCGAGGTGGAGCCGATCGACCCCGTGGCCGGGCACATCCCCGGGGCGGTCTCGGCGCCGACGATGGAGAACGTCACCCCCGAGGGCCGGTTCCTGCCCGCCGAGCGGCTGGCCGAGCGCTTCGGCGAACTCGGCGCCGCCGAGGGCACCGAGGTGGGGGTCTACTGCGGCTCGGGCGTCTCGGCCGCGCACCAGGTGCTGGCCCTGGCGGTCGCGGGCGTCCCGGCCGCCCTGTACGTCGGCTCCTGGAGCGAATGGTCCGCCGACCCCGCCCGCCCGGTGGCCACCGGCCCCGACCGCGGCTGAGGTCCCCACACCGGGCCAACGCGACCGGGCCCCGCCGTCGGAGCGACGGCGGGGCCCGGTACGGCTGCTGCTGCCGCTAGTCCTGCTTCTTGCGGCGGGTGCCGAAGACGATCTCGTCCCAGCTCGGCACCGCCGCCCGGCGGCCCGGACGCACGCCGTCCGCCTCCGCCTGACGGTCCGTGGTGCCGGTCAGCCGGTCGCGGTGCCCGGCGACCGAACGCGGCATCAGGACGTCCGCGTACGCCGAGCCGGCGCTCGCCGCCGGGGCCGGCGGCTCGACGGTCTCCGGCTCCTCGGCCGGCTCGTCCGGCGGGGAGGAGATGCCCGGCGGCTCCGGCACGATCATGTCGCCGCGGAAGTTGGGCACGGCTTCCAGCAGGCTGGTGAGCGAGTCCCGCTCCCCGCCGAGCCCGTCGTCCACCGAGGCGGACGCCGACGCGGACTCGGAATCGCCGTCACCGCGCTCGGGCGCGCCCAGCCGGTCCCGGTCGCGGTCACGCGGCAGCCGGGCGATCCGCGGCACGAAGGGGAAGCTCGGCTCCGGGGTGTCGTCGGCCTCGCCGATCAGCGCCCGGGCCTCGTCGTCGACGGCCTGCACCAGCCGCCGGGGCGGGTCGTAGGTCCAGCTGGCCGAGTGCGGCTCCCCGGCCACGCGGTAGACCAGCAGCACCTCCCAGGTGCCGTCGTCACGCCGCCAGGAGTCCCACTGCGCGGTCTCCTTCTCGGCGCCGCGCAGCAGCAGCCGCTCCGCGACCGCCTCGCCGAGCTGGGGCCCGGCGTTCTCGCCGGGGCGGCGCACGGGTGTCTTGCGGGCGCGCTCGGCCATGAAGGCGCGCTCCGCGAGCACCGGTCCCTCGAAGCGGCGCACGCGGTCGACGGGGATGCCCGCCATCTGCGCGACCTCTTCGGCCGAGGCGCCGGCGCGTATACGGGCCTGGATGTCACGCGGCCGCAGATGGCTCTCGACCTCGATCTCGATCTGGCCGAGCCGAGCGCGGTCGTTGCGCACGGCAGCGCGCAGTCGCTCGTCGATGGGAAGTGTGTACTCCGTGCTGTCCGCAGCCTTGAGCACCAGCCGTGTGCCGTCGTTGCTGACGGCCACGACACGCAGTTCGGGCATGGGGACCTCCCGGGTGGTGCCTGCCGACGTCACGGTTGCGTCGCTGCTCTCCCGCTAGACGAGTGTGGCCTGCCCGGGTGCAGCCTGCCACAACTTTGCCGAGTTGCCCGGCGTGTCGGGCCTGCACCCCGATCCGCCGTTATGGCACGGTGACCTGTTTGCAGCCCAAAGCGACGGCGCCGTCGCTCGGGGCAGCGATCCCCATGTCATGTCGCGGCGCCGCCGGTTGAGTTGCCGCCGTCCGACCCCTCCCGTTGGGTCCGGGCGGCCGGACGGGAAAGCGGGGCCAAGGTTCGTCACAGTACTCCATTCGGGCCGCTCAGGTGGAGCGGCGCGCCAGCCGAGTTCTCGCCGCGCGGGGCCCGTGGACCGGGAATCGGGCGGTGTCGCCCGTGAAGTGGGTGGCAAGTTTCACATGATCGACAGAAACGGAACGATCTAATTCGTTTTTGCCCGCTTCCCTTCATGTGCGGGAACGAATGTGCGGATGCGTCAGTCGCCCAGCACCCGCCGCAGATAGTCGTTGCCGAACCGCCGCTCCGGATCGAGCCGGTCGCGGACGGCGGTGAACTCCCCGAAGCGCGGGTAGACCTCGGCCAGATACGCGGCGTCGCGGCTGTGCAGCTTGCCCCAGTGCGGGCGCCCGCCGTGGGCGGTCATGATCTGCTCGGCGGCGGTGAAGTACTCCCGGTGCGGGGTGCCCCGGTACAGATGCACCGCGATGTAGGCGGTCTCCCGGCCGGAGGCGGTGGACAGCGGGATGTCGTCGGCCGGTGCGGTGCGCACCTCCACCGGGAAGCCGACCCTCAGGCCCGAGCGCTCCACGGTCGCCTTGAGCTCGCGCAGCGCCGTGACCGCGGCCTCGCGCGGCACCGCGTACTCCATCTCCACGAAGCGGACCCGGCGCGGACTGGTGAAGACTTTGTAAGGGATGTCCGTGTACGTGCGGGCCGACAGCGCCCGGCTGGAGATCTTGGCGATGCCGGGGATGGTGGCGGGCACCGCCCGCCCCACCGAACAGGCCACCTGGAAGATGCCGTTGGAGAGCAGTTCGTCGTCGACCCAGCCGCTCACCCGGCCCAGCGGAGCGGCGGGCCCATCGGCGCGGTTGTTGCGCTTGGTGTTGCAGTTTCCGGTGTGCGGAAACCAGTAGAACTCGAAGTGCTCGTTCTCGGCGACAAGTTGGTCGAAATCCGCCATGACCTGGTCGAAGGGCATGGGTTCCTCGCGCGCGGTGAGCAGGAACTCCGGCTCCACCGCGAAGGTGATCGCGCTGACCACGCCCAGCGCCCCGAGCCCGATCCGGGCGGCGGAGAAGATCTCCGGGTTCTCCCGGTCCGAGCAACGCAGCACCGAGCCGTCCGCCGTCACCAGCTCCAGGCCCCTGATCTGGGCGGCGATCGACGCGCTTGACCGGCCGGTGCCATGCGTGCCGGTGGCGGTGGCCCCCGACACCGTCTGCTCCATGATGTCGCCCATATTGGTCAGCGACAGGCCGTGCGCCGACAGGGTCTGGTTGAGCTGCCACAGCGGGGTGCCGGCCGCGACGGTCACCGTCCCCGCCTCCCGGTCGATCTCCCGGACCCCGGCCAGCCGCTCGGGACGTATCAGCAGCCCGTCCGTGGCGGCCACGGCCGTGAAGGAGTGCCCGGTGCCCACCGCCTTCACCCGCAGGCCCTCCTCGGCCGCGCGGCGCACCACCTCGGCCAGCTCCGCGGTGGACGAGGGGGCGATGCTGCGCGCGGGCCGGGCGATCACATTCCCCGCCCAGTTACGCCACACGCCGCTCCGGCTGGTCCTCATGGTCCTTACGGTTCTTACGGCCATCCGCACCCGACCCCTCCCGCTGTGGCGCCGACCGCAGCCGGCGGTACCCGAGGAACGCCACCGCCGCCGCGAACGCCCCGGCCACGGCCGGCACCGCGTACCCCGCGCGCGCCCCGGAGGCGTCGACCACCCAGCCGGCGGTCGACGAGCCGAGCGCCACTCCGACCGAGAGCCCGGTGCTCACCCAGGTCATGCCCTCGGTCAGTCGTGCGCGTGGCACGTGCTGTTCGACCAGGGCCATGGTGGTGACCATCGTCGGTGCGACGGCCAGGCCCGCGACGAAGAGCGCCACGGCCAGAAACGAAAGGTTCCCGACCAGTTGGAGGGGGATCATACTCACGGCGATCGCACAGACACCCAGCAGCCACCTACGGGGCGCCGAGCCGGTGAGGCGCAGCAGCCCGAAGACCGCGCCCGCCAGGCAGGACCCCGCCGCATAGATGGCGAGCACCACGCTCGCCGCGGCCTTGTGGCCCTGCTCCTCGGCGAAGGCCACCGTCACCACGTCGATCGCCCCGAAGAGCGCGCCGACGGCCGCGAAGGTGGTCACCAGCACGAGCAGCCCGGCCGAGCGCAGCGTCGCGCCGCCGGTGTGGTGCTCGCGGGGATGCGGCACCGGCTCGGTGGCGCGCTGTGCGGTCAGCGCCACCACCCCGATCGCCAGGAAGCAGCCGGCCAGCAGGGGGCCCGCCTCCGGGAACCAGGCGGTGGACAGCCCGACGGACAGGATCGGGCCGACGATGAAGCAGACCTCGTCGACGACGGACTCGAAGGCGTACGCGGCGTGCAGCTTCCGCGGCTCGTCCCGGTAGAGCGCCGCCCAGCGGGCCCGCACCATCGCCCCGAGGCTCGGCACGCACCCGGCCGCCGCGGCGAACGCGAACAGCGTCCAGTCCGGCCAGCGCAGATGCGCGCTCAGCAGCAGCCCGGCGAGGGCGGTGAGCGCGACGAGTGCGGCCGGCCGCAGCACCCGGCTCTGGCCGTGCCGGTCCACCAGCCGGGAGACCTGGGGGCCCAGCACCGCCGAGGAGATCGCGAGTGTTGCCGCCACCGCGCCCGCCAGGCCGTACCGGCCGGTGAGCTCGGAGATCATGGTGACCACGCCGATGGATTCCATCGAGATCATCAGCCGGCCGGGGAACCCCGCGGCGGCGAACCCCTTGGTGCCGGGGGCGGCGAAGATCGCGCGATAAGGGCCGGGACTGGGCAAGGGGTGGCTCCGCGGGTGGGCAGGTCGTGGGCAGGGCGATGAGCAGGTGAGCGGCCGAGCGGGTAAGGAACGTAGACGCCGACACAGGTTACGGGCATCCACAGGGCGGCGCAGGTGCATTTCCCGCCCGTCAGTGCCGGGTGGCAGGATCGGGAACATGCCGGATCAGTCAGCCCAGCCATCCCACGCTCGGTCCTCCGCCCCGTACGACGCCCTGTTGTTGCTCTCCTTCGGCGGTCCCGAGGGTCCGGAAGACGTGGTGCCGTTCCTGGAGAACGTGACGCGCGGGCGCGGCATCCCCCGCGAGCGGCTGAAGGAAGTGGGCCGGCACTACTTCCTCTTCGGCGGCGTCAGCCCGATCAACGCGCAGAATCGCGAGCTGCTCCAGGCGCTGCGCAAGGACTTCGCGGAGCACGGCCTCGAGCTGCCCGTCTACTGGGGCAACCGCAACTGGGCGCCCTATCTGACCGACACCCTGCGCGAGGTGGTCGCCGACGGCCACCGCCGCGTCCTCGTGCTGGCCACCAGCGCGTACGCCTCGTACTCCGGCTGTCGCCAGTACCGCGAGAACCTCGCCGACGCGCTCGCCGCGCTGGAGGCGGAGGGCCTCGAGCCGCCGCGCGTCGACAAACTGCGGCACTACTTCAACCACCCCGGCTTCGTCCGTCCCATGATCGACGCGACGCTCGCCGCGCTCGCCGAGCTGCCCGAGGCGGTGCGCGCCGGAGCCCACCTCGCCTTCACCACACACTCCATCCCGACCGCCGCCGCCGACACCTCCGGCCCGCCGCGGGACCACGGGGACGGCGGCGCGTATGTCGCCCAGCACCTCGACGTGGCCCGGCTGATCGCGGACGCGGTGCGCGAGGAGACCGGCGTGGAGCACCCCTGGCGCCTGGTCTACCAGTCGCGCAGCGGCGCCCCGCACATCCCCTGGCTGGAGCCGGACATCTGCGACCACCTGGAGGAGGTGCACGGCGTGGGCGCCCCCGCCGCCGTGATGGTCCCGATCGGCTTCGTCTCGGACCACATGGAGGTCAAGTACGACCTCGACACGGAGGCGGCGGCCAAGGCCAAGGAGCTGGGGCTGCCGGTCGCGCGCGCCTCGACCGTGGGCGCGGACCCGCGCTTCGCGGCCGCGGTGCGCGAGCTGGTGCTGGAGCGCGCGGCCACCGAGCGCTTCGCCGCCGGCCGGGAGGCCGCCGCGCCGCAGCGCTGCGCGCTGGGCGCCCTCGGCCCGAGCCACGACCTCTGCCCGGCGGGCTGCTGCCCGGCCCGGGCGCCGCGGCCCGCCGCCGCGGGCACGGACTGAGCGCGCGCCACCGCCCCGGCCCGGGAAGCCCGGCCACCACGCCCGCCCGCACGCCTGCCTGCACGCCTCAAGGAGCACTAGGAGCACGATGACCGACTCCCTCACGACCGAACTGCTCGACGTCGCCCTGGAGGCCGCCCACCGGGCGGGAGAGCTGCTGCGCGACGGCCGCCCGGCCGACCTCGGCGTGGCCGCCACGAAGAGCAGCCCCATCGACGTGGTCACCGAGATGGACCTGGCCGCCGAGAAGCTGATCACGGACTTCCTCGCCGAGCGCCGCCCCGACGACGGCCTGCTGGGGGAGGAGGGCGCGAGCACCGAGGGCAGCAGCGGGGTGCGCTGGGTGATCGACCCGCTCGACGGCACGGTCAACTACCTCTACGGCCTGCCGGCCTGGGCGGTGAGCATCGCCGCCGAGCGGGACGGCGAGACGGTCGTGGGCGTGGTGACGGCGCCGATGCGCCGCGAGACGTACCAGGCGGTCCTCGGCGGCGGCGCGTACGTCGTGGCGCACGAGGGACCGGGGAGCCGGGAGCGGATCCACTGCCGCCCCGCGCCCGGGCTCGACCAGGCGCTCGTGGGCACCGGCTTCGGCTACCTCACCGAGCGGCGCGTCGGCCAGGCCGAGGTCGTCCGCGTGCTGGTGCCCAAGGTGCGCGACATCCGGCGCGGCGGATCGGCCTCGATCGACCTGTGCGACGTGGCCTGCGGCCGGCTCGACGCGTACTACGAGCGCGGCCTGAACCCCTGGGACTACGGGGCCGGCGAGCTGATAGCCCGCGAGGCGGGCGCGCTGACCGGAGGCCGCCCGGGCGTCCTGGCGTCCGGCGAGCTCACCATCGCCGCGCCCCCCGGCCTCTTCGAGCCGCTCCAGCGGCTCCTGGAGGACCTGGGCGCCTGGCACGACTGACGAGCGCCCCGACCGGGTGCCGACCGCCTGAGGGCCCCGTCGAGGGACAGCACGGCGCCCCGGTGCCACAAGGGCAGCCGGGGCGCCGCGGAGTCGGTGACGTGGGTGCCGGAGGACCGCCGTCAGGCGATCGCACCGACCTCCACGCCATGTTCGGCGGCGAGTCGGCGGAGGTCTTCAAGCTCCGACAGCTCGACGTCGGCAAGGAAGTCGTCGCCCGTCTCACGGGCGCGGGTGAGGTCGGACTTGGTGGTCTCTATACGCTGCAGAATCCCTGCGGTGAACGCGTCCATGTGCGCCCCCTCGTCGTGGGTCGGTGGCACGGGGGTGTGCCGACGGCGGGACGATCACGTGCGTGGTCCCTGCTGATGGCACAGATGCTTGTGGGATGCCACATACAGGGCGTGATCGCGGGTGTGCAGTCGTCCTCCCCATCGCTCCGCGAGCGGAAACCTCTGCCGAAAAAGAATCTTGAGCAGTCCCTTCCGGATCCCCCTTACCGCCGGTTTATGAGCCTTCGAGGCAGGATGGAGGCGCCGGGCGCCGACCGAGTCCGGCCGGATCGAGCCCATAGGGCCCAAGGGAAGGACTGACCACCGTGCGTGTACTCGTCGTCGAGGACGAGCAGCTGCTCGCCGATGCGGTGGCCACCGGACTGCGCCGGGAGGCCATGGCCGTCGACGTCGTGTACGACGGGGCCGCCGCCCTGGAGCGGATCTCGGTCAACGACTACGACGTGGTCGTCCTCGACCGGGACCTGCCGCTGGTCCACGGCGACGACGTGTGCCGCAAGCTCGTCGAACTCGGCATGCCCACCCGCGTGCTGATGCTCACCGCCTCCGGCGATGTCAGCGACCGCGTCGAGGGCCTGGAGATCGGCGCCGACGACTATCTGCCCAAGCCGTTCGCCTTCAGCGAGCTGATCGCCCGGGTGCGGGCGCTCGGCCGCCGCACCACCGTCGCGCTGCCGCCCGTCCTGGAGCGCGCCGGGATCAAGCTGGACCCCAACCGCCGCGAGGTCTTCCGGGACGGCCGGGAGGTCCAGCTGGCCCCCAAGGAGTTCGCGGTGCTCGAGGTGCTGATGCGCAGCGAGGGCGCCGTCGTCTCCGCCGAGCAGCTGCTGGAGAAGGCGTGGGACGAGAACACCGACCCGTTCACCAACGTGGTCCGGGTCACCGTCATGACGCTGCGCCGCAAGCTCGGCGAGCCCGCGGTGATCGTCACCGTGCCCGGCTCCGGCTACCGGATCTGACCGGGCATGGCCACGACCCCGCTTCCGCCCACCGCACCACCCAAGCCCAGCTGGGACCCGCGGCCGTCGAGCCCGCGGCCCTGGCTGCGCCCCACGATCCGGATACGTCTCACCCTGCTGTACGGCGGGATGTTCCTGATCGCCGGCGTGGTGCTGCTGACGATCATCTATCTGCTCGCGGCGGACGTTCTCCAGGGGAGCAGCAAGCTTCCCTTCCAGATCGTCAAGATGGACTACAGCCTCACCGACCCCAGCTGTGAGCTGCCGAGCAACAGCAGCACCACGCTGTTCAACCAGGCGGTGGCCCAGTGCATGAACCACCAGCGCGCCCTCGCCCTCGACGCCCTGCTGCGCCGGTCGCTGCTGGTGCTGCTCGGCCTGGCCGTGCTGGCCTTCGCCTTCGGCTACGCCATGGCCGGCCGGGTGCTCTCGCCGCTGGGCCGGATCACCCGCACCGCGCGCCAGGTCGCGGGCTCGGACCTGTCCCGGCGGATCAAGCTGGACGGCCCGGACGACGAGCTGAAGGAGCTGGCCGACACCTTCGACGAGATGCTGGAGCGCCTGGACCGCGCGTTCACCGCCCAGCAGCGGTTCGTCGCCAACGCCTCGCATGAGCTGCGCACCCCGCTGGCGATCAACCGCACCCTGCTGGAGGTGCAGCTCTCCGACCCGCAGGCGTCCCCCGATCTGTCCCAGCTCGGCAAGACGCTGCTGGCCACCAACGAGCGCAGCGAGCAGCTGGTGGAGGGGTTGCTGCTGCTCGCCCGCAGCGACAACGAGATCGTCGACCGCAAGCGCGTGGACCTCGCCGAGGTCGCCTCCCAGGCGCTGGAACAGGTCCGTACGGAGGCGCAGGACAAGGGCGTGGAGGTACGGGGGGTGCGCGACCCCGCCGTCGTCCAGGGCAACGGTGTGCTGCTGGAGCGGATCGCGCTGAACCTCATCCAGAACGCGGTGCGGTACAACGTCCCCGAGGACGGCTGGGTGGAGGTGACCACCGAGGTCCAGGAGGGGACGGGGCAGGCGGTGCTGGTGGTGGCGAACACCGGGCCGGTGGTCCCGGCCTACGAGCTGGACAACATCTTCGAGCCGTTCCGCAGGCTGCGCACCGAGCGCACGGGCAGCGACAAGGGCGTCGGGCTCGGTCTGTCGATCGCCCGCTCGGTGGCCCGGGCCCATGGCGGGCGGATCACCGCCGAGCCGCGGGACGGCGGAGGCCTGGTCATGCGCGTGGTGCTCCCGCTCTGAGGCGGCGGATCCCGCGCCGGAGCCTGGGGCGGAGCGCGCGCCGGAGAAGGTCCTGGACATCGCCGTGAGCGCGTTCGCTTTGGGAGGAATTTTGGCGATCCGACCCCCGCCTGTATCCTGTGTGATCGATCACATGGGCGAATTTCAAGCCATATACTCTGTGTGATCGTCACGACCGGTGGAAAGCCGGGAAAGTCCGGGTTTCCCGAGGTCGTGATCACGGGAAGTACACGTGAGGGCGCATGTGGATGCGACTTTCGGACCGTGTACGGTCCCGATCGCCATCCAAGCCGATCACCTCTTCAGGGGTGCGGTTGGGTGTCGATTGAGTAACAGACCTTGATGTGAGGCAAAATCTCCGCCTCGGGTCGGGCACAAGTCCGGCCTCTCACGCGTTACGTGCGCTGGAGACACCGCAGACACCCAGAGGGGGAGAGCGACATGGCAACGGATTACGACACCCCACGCAAGACCGACGACGACGTCAACGAGGACAGCATTGAGGAGCTGAAGGCCCGGCGTAACGACAAGTCCGCGTCGACTGTCGACGTGGATGAGTTCGAGCAGGCCGAGGGCTTGGAGCTGCCCGGCGCGGACCTCTCCAATGAGGAGCTGTCCGTGCGGGTGCTGCCCCGCCAGGCCGACGAGTTCACCTGCATGAGCTGCTTCCTTGTGCACCACCGCAGCCAGCTGGCCGCCGAGACCAAGAACGGCCAGCCGATCTGCCGCGACTGCGCGGCGTAGCCGCGGGTCAGGCGTGGACGCGGAGCATGGTGACGTGACCGGAGCGCACGTCGAGCGAGGCCGGCTGGCCTCGCTCGTGGCCGCCGTCGGCCAAGGCGCCCGGAAGGGAGGCGAGCGCGCAAGAGCGGGGGTCTACGCGGTCGCCGACCGGATCGTCGCGAACGCTCCACGCATCCCGGTCCGCGACCTGGCCGCGCTGCGCAAGCAGTTCCCCGGGCTCGGCCCGGAGGAGATCGCGGACAAACTGGTGGCCGGTGCGGCCAATGGCACCTCCACCGTGGGCGCGGGCGTCGGCGCCGCGGCGATGCTGCCGGCCCCGCCCGCCATGCCCACCGAGCTGGCCGCCGAGATCATCGGCGTCGCCTCGATAGAGATCAAGCTCATCGCCGAGCTCCATGAGGTCTACGGGGTGCGCGCGCCCGGCACCGTCCGGCAGCGCGCTATCGCGTACCTCGGGTCCTGGGCCGAGGAGCGCGGCATCGACGCCGCCGTCCCGGCCAGCGTGAACGCCGCGCTCGGCGTTCAGATGAAGCGTGAGCTGCGCCAGCAGGTCCTCAAGCGCAGCTTCCGCAATCTGCCGAACCTCGCGCCCTTCATGATCGGCGCCACCGTGGGCGCCGCGATGAACCGGCGCGACACCAAGAAGCTCGCGCGGAAGATCCGCAAGGATCTGCGCGCCCGGCAGGTGCCCTGGATCGCGCTCCCGCCGCTGGAGGCATAGCCCGCGCGGCTACTGGGCCCGTACGGCCGAGAGCGCGGCCGACAGGCCCTCGGGGTCGCGGGTCGAGACGTAGACATACGGCGTCGGGTCCTGCGGGTCGGTGACCTCCACCCGCAGCGCGGTCGGGATGTAGCTGCGCAGCAGCATGAACGCCCGCGGATCGGCCTTGTAGGTGCGCCAGGCGACCGCCTCGTCGCGGTCCAGTGTCTCGGCCGTGCCCAGCGCCGCCACCGGGATCTTCGCGTCGCCCGCGACCAGCGAGCCCGCCACCACCCGGATCCGCACGGAACCGTACGAGCTCACCACGACGGCGGAGGCCGCCGCCCCGCCGATCAGTCCGCCGAGCATGGGCAGCGTCCCGAAGGGGAGCATGATCAGCGCCGTCGCCACCCCGATCAGAAATGCGATGAACCACCATGAACGGGGTGCGGTCAGGCGTTCTTCGTAAGGCTGCATGGGCTCAAGCTTGGCATGGCCGCCGACCGGCGCTTCCCGCGCGGGTAAGGTCAGCCGTTGTGAGTGGAACAAGGACCGCGCTGAACCCGCCTGACGGCTCCAGGGCACCCGTCAGGCACCCCGACGCCCCGGCGCCCGGAGACGTGCTCGGCGGGCACTACGAGGGGTGTTTCGGCTGCGGCCAGGAGCACGGTCTGCGCCTTGAGATCCGGGCGGGGGCCGGCGTGAGCGTCACGGCCGAGTTCACCGTGGACCCCATCCACCAGGGAGCGCCGGGCCTCGCCCATGGCGGGGTGCTGACCTCGGCGCTGGACGAGACGCTCGGCTCGCTCAGCTGGCTCCAGCGGGTGATCGCGGTGACCGGGCGGCTGGAGACGGACTTCCTCCGGCCGGTGCCCGTGGGCACCGTGCTGCATCTGGAAGCGCGGGTGACCGCGGTGCACGGACGCAAGATCTACTCCGAGGCCACGGGCCGGATCGGCGGCCCGGACGGCCCGGTCGCGGTGCGCGCCGCCGCGGTCTTCATAGAGGTCAAGGTCGACCACTTCCTCAAGAACGGCCGGCCGGCGGAGATCGACGCGGCGCTCGCCGATCCGGACCAGGTGAAGCTCGCGCGCGCGTTCGAGGTGAATCCATGAGCGCGCCGTGGTCGGAGAAGCTGCCGGTGAAGGGAACAAAGGCGAAGGTGAAGGCATGAGTGTGACGCCCGTAGACGTGTTGATCCGCAGGGTGGACCCCGAGGTGCCGATCCCCGCGTATGCCCACCCCGGCGATGCCGGTGCCGACCTCGTCACCACGGAGGCGGTCGAGCTCGCCCCCGGTGAGCGCGCCGTACTGCCGACCGGAGTGTCTATCGCGCTCCCGGACGGGTATGCCGCCTTCGTGCATCCGAGGTCCGGACTCGCCGCCCGCTGTGGGGTCGCCATGGTGAATGCGCCCGGGACCATCGATGCCGGGTACCGTGGAGAAATCAAGGTGATCGTGGTCAACCTGGACCCGCGCGAGAGCGTGCGGTTCGAGCGCCTCGACCGGGTCGCCCAACTGATCGTCCAGCAGGTCGAGAAGGTGCGCTTCCACGAGGTGGCGGAGCTTCCCGGTTCGGCGCGGGCCGACGGGGGCTTCGGGTCCACCGGCGGTCATGCCGCCGTGGACGGTTCAACGGGTAGGGCATCGGGTGGGAATAGGTACGCTTCGGTCGGTTCCGACCGGGAAGGACGATGACGTGTTCGGACGTCGCCGCAAGCGCAGCAAGGACGAGGACGTCGAGTCGCTCGACGTGGCCTCCGAGGAGTTGGCCGAGGATGCGGAGGACGCCGCGGATCCCGGAGAGGACGCCGTCGCCGAGAGGGTGAGCCTGCCCCCGGCGCCGCGCCCCGAAGGGCCGTGGGACGTATCCGAGGTGCGTGAGCCCGGTGAGGGCCGGGTGGATCTGGGCGGCCTGTTCGTGCCCGGGGTCGAGGGCATGGAGCTGCGGGTGGAGGTCGCGGGCGACGCGATCGTCGCCGCGACGGTGGTGCTGCGGGACAGCGCCGTCCAGCTCCAGGGGTTCGCAGCGCCCAAGAAGGAAGGCATCTGGGGCGAGGTGCGCGACGAGATCGCCACCGGCATCACCCAGCAGGGCGGGGTCGTCGACGAGGTCGAGGGCCCGCTGGGCTGGGAGCTGCGCGCCCAGGTGCCGGTGCAGCTGCCCGACGGCAAGAACGGTGTGCAGGTGGTCCGCTTCGTCGGGGTGGACGGGCCGCGCTGGTTCCTGCGCGGGGTGATCTCCGGGCAGGGCGCGGTGCAGCCCGAGACCGGCAGCCTGCTGGAGGCGGTCTTCCGGGACACGGTCGTGGTGCGCGGCGAGGGCCCGATGGCCCCGCGCGACCCGATCGTCCTCAAGCTGCCGGACGACGCGCAGATGGTGCCGGACGGGGTGCAGCAGGAGGAGGCGCAGGGCTCGCGGTTCGCGGGCGGCGCCGACCGGCTCCAGCGCGGACCGGAGATCAGCGAGGTGCGCTGAGCGCCCGCCGCGCGCGGCCGTCACCAGTCAGTCCGAGCCCGAGGGGCCCGGGAGCCAGGCTCCCGGGCCCCTCGGCTTGCCCGGGTGACCTGCGCTTTTCCTCGCAGCAGTTTTTTTCTCGGGGCACGTTGAACACAGCCGTCACCCCGCCCGTACTGATGGGCGCGAGACCTTGCGCGACCCGGAGCAGGGGCAGGACGGGGCGCGACCAGTAGACCGTTGCTGTTTGTGACCTCACGAGGTGATCAGATGTCCCGTGGCCTTCCGTTACTGCACCGTCGGCGCGTCATAGTTGTCGGTGCCATCGGCGGTGTTACCTGCGCGGCTGTCGCGGTGGGAGCCGCCATGGCCGGGCAGGACGGCTCGGGAGCGAGCAACAACGCGAGCACCAAAGCGGCGTCCTCCATCAGCTGCCCCGACGTGACGGGCTCCCTTCCCGAGATTCCCGCCCAGGCCCAGGCGGAGGTGGACCGCAACCTGGCGCTGTTGCAGACGCAGATCGACGAGGCCAACAAGCGGCTGGCCTCGACGGTGGGGCAGGGCGGCCCGAACTTCGTCCAGAACGCGATCCTCGGCCCGCTGGCGGACAAGCGGAAGTCCACCCTGGACCGCATCGCGATCTCCATCGGCCGCCATGCCGAGAAGCCCCAGGGGCTGGACGCGCTCTCGGAGTGCGCCCTGGGCGCGGGCGGCGACGCGGGGGCCGGCGGCGACGCGGGCTCCGGCGCGGCGGAGCCGCCCGCGTCCGCCCCGGCCACGGCCGAGCCCACGGATCCGGGCTCCGGGGCGGAGGACGGCGCGGGCTCGGACGCCGGGGCCGGCTCGGGGACCGGGCAGGCGATCAGCTGCCCGGACGTCGCGTCGAAGGTCGGCGCGGTGCCCGCGGCCTCGCAGGCGGAGGTGGACCGCAACCTGACGCTGCTCCAGACGCAGATCGACGAGGCCAACAAGCGGCTGGCCTCGACGGTGGGGCAGGGCGGCCCGAACTTCGTCCAGAACGCGATCCTCGGTCCGCTGAAGGACAAGCGAGCCTCGACCATCGACCGTATCCGCATCTCGATCTCCCGCCAGGGCGCGACCGCCCCCTCTGGTCTTGACGCCCTGGCGGGCTGCTCGCTGGCCTCCGGCTGATTCCAGGTCGTCGGCAGAGCCTGACGCCAGCGGGCGCCGGTGGGCCGCACTCCCTCCCTCGGAGTGCGGCCCACCGGCCTTTTCATGCGTGCGTAAGGAACGTGCGTAAGGAACGTGCGTAAAGAAAGCGTCAATAGTGCGGTCATGGTCGTCAGGGGGGCATCAATAGCGATCAAAAGTGGTCGGAAGGGGGGTTCCTCATCGTCGAGAATCGTCGAGAGCTGACGCTCGTACGACGGGGAAAATGGGGTCATGAGACGCGGCAAGCTTCGGATCTATCTCGGCGCGGCGCCGGGCGTCGGCAAGACGTACGCCATGCTGTCCGAGGGGCACCGGCGGGCCGAGCGCGGCACCGACCTCGTGGTCGGCTTCGTCGAGCACCACGGCCGCCCCCGCACCCAGGTGATGCTGCGCGGCCTCGAAGAAGTGCCCCGCCGGAAGATGGAGTACCGCGAGGCCCTGTTCACCGAGATGGACGTGGACGCGGTCCTGGCCCGCCGGCCCGCCGTCGCCCTCGTCGACGAACTCGCCCACACCAACGTCCCCGGCTCCCGGAACGCCAAGCGCTGGCAGGACGTCGAGGAGCTGCTGCGAGCGGGTATTGATGTTGTTTCCAACCTCAACATCCAGCACCTGGAGTCGCTGGGCGACGTGGTGGAGTCGATCACGGGCGTGCGGCAGCGGGAGACCGTGCCCGACGAGGTCGTCCGCCGCGCCGACCAGATCGAGCTGGTCGACATGTCGCCCCAGGCGCTGCGCCGCCGGATGGCGCACGGCAACATCTACCAGCCCGACAAGGTCGACGCCGCGCTGTCCAACTACTTCCGGCCCGGCAACCTCACCGCGCTGCGCGAGCTGGCCCTGCTGTGGACGGCGGACCGGGTCGACGAGTACCTCCAGCAGTACCGCTCCGAGCACAGCATCCGCTCCACCTGGCAGGCCCGCGAGCGCATCGTCGTCGGCCTCACCGGCGGCCCCGAGGGGCGCACCCTCATCCGCCGCGCCGCCCGGATGGCGGCCAAGGGCTCGGGCAGCGAGGTGCTCGCCGTCTACGTCGCCCGCAGCGACGGCCTGACTTCGGCCTCGCCCAAGGAACTCGCGATCCAGCGCACCCTCGTGGAGGACCTGGGCGGCACCTTCCACCATGTCATCGGGGAGGACATCCCCAGCGCGCTGCTGGACTTCGCGCGCGGGGTCAACGCCACCCAGATAGTCCTCGGCTCCAGCCGCCGCAAGACCTGGCAGTACATCTTCGGGCCGGGCGTGGGCGCCACCGTCGCCCGTGACTCCGGGCCCGACCTCGACGTGCACATCGTCACCCACGAGGAGGTCGCCAAGGGCCGCGGCCTGCCGGTCGCGCGCGGCGCCCGGCTCGGCCGCACCCGGCTGATCGCGGGCTGGCTGGTGGCGGTGGCCGGGCCGGTCCTGCTCACCGTGCTGCTCACCCACGTCGGCGGCGCGCTCGCCTCCGACAGCGGACCGGGCTTCGCCAACGAGGTGCTGCTGTTCCTGTTCCTCACCGTGGTGGCGGCGCTGCTCGGCGGGCTGCTGCCCGCCCTCGGCTCGGCGGCCGTCGGCTCGCTGCTGCTCAACTACTACTTCACCCCGCCCGCCCACACCCTGACCATCGCCGACCCCCAGAACATCTTCGCCATCGCGGTCTTCGTCGCCGTGGCCGTCTGTGTGGCCTCCGTCGTCGACCTCGCCGCGCGCCGCACCCACCAGGCCGCCCGGCTGCGCGCCGAATCCGAGGTGCTGTCCTTCCTCGCCGGCAGCGTGCTGCGCGGCGAGACGAGCCTTACGGCGCTGCTGGAGCGGGTCCGTGAGACCTTCTCCATGGACTCCGTGGCGCTGCTGGAGCGGGAGAGCGACGTCGACCCCTGGACCTGCGCGGGCAGCGTCGGCGGCGGCGGGGGAACGCCGGCGCCCGAGCGGCCCGAGGACGCGGACGTCGACATGCCGGTCGGCGACCACATGGCGCTCGCGCTCTCCGGCCGGGTGCTGCCCGCCGCCGACCGCCGGGTGCTCGCCGCCTTCGCCGCCCAGGCCGCCGTGGTCCTGGACCGGCAGCGGCTGGCCCTCGAGGCCGAGCGGGCCCGGGAGCTCGCCGAGGGCAACCGCATACGCACCGCGCTGCTGGCCGCCGTCAGCCACGATCTGCGCACCCCCCTGGCGGCCATCAAGGCGGCCGTGTCCTCGCTGCGCTCCGACGACGTCGCCTGGTCGCCCGAGGACGAGGCCGAGCTGCTGGAGGGCATCGAGGAGGGCTCCGACCGCCTCGACCACCTGGTCGGGAACCTCCTCGACATGTCCCGGCTCCAGACCGGCACCGTCACCCCGCTGATCCGCGAGATCGACCTCGACGAGGTGGTGCCGATGGCCCTGGTCGGGGTCCCGGAGAGCGGCGTCAGCCTCGACATCCCCGAGGAGCTGCCGATGGTCGCGGTCGACCCCGGCCTGCTGGAGCGCAGCGTCGCCAACATCGTGGAGAACGCCGTGAAGTACAGCCCGGCCGGCCGGCCCGTCCTGGTGTCCGCGAGCGCCCTCGGCGACCGCGTCGAGCTGCGCGTCGCCGACCGCGGCCCCGGCGTCCCCGACAGCGCCAAGGACCGCATCTTCGAGCCCTTCCAGCGGTACGGCGACGCCCCGCGCGGCGCGGGGGTCGGCCTCGGGCTCGCGGTCGCCCGCGGCTTCGTGGAGGCGATGGGCGGCCGGCTGGCCGCCGAGGACACCCCGGGCGGCGGGATGACGATGGTGCTCACCCTGGCCGCCGCCGGCCGGGCGCCGGTCGGCTCCGGGCTGCCCGCCCAGGTCATCTCGTGATCAGCCACAATCGACCACAGCGGAGCGAAAGGCAGGCCGTCAGATGAACCGGGTGCTCGTGGTGGACGACGAGCCGCAGATCGTGCGCGCCCTCGTGATCAACTTGAAGGCGCGCAAGTACGAGGTCGACTCCGCCTCGGACGGCGCCACCGCCCTCCGGCTCGCCGCCACCCGCCACCCCGATGTGATCGTGCTCGACCTGGGCCTGCCCGACATGGACGGCGTCGAGGTGATCAAGGGGCTGCGCGGCTGGACCCGGGTGCCGATCCTCGTCCTCTCGGCCCGCCAGACCTCGGACGAGAAGGTCGAGGCGCTCGACGCCGGGGCCGACGACTATGTCACCAAGCCCTTCGGCATGGACGAGCTCCTGGCCCGGCTGCGCGCCGCCGTGCGCCGCGCCGAGCCCGCCGGTGCGGGCGGGGACGCCGCGGTGGTGGCGACCGAGGGGTTCACGGTCGACCTGGCCGCCAAGAAGGTCAACCGCGGCGGCGCGGACGTCCGGCTGACGCCCACCGAATGGCATCTGCTGGAGGTCCTGATCCGCAACACGGGCCGGCTGGTCAGCCAGAAGCAGCTGCTTCAGGAGGTCTGGGGCCCCTCGTACGGCACCGAGACCAACTATCTGCGGGTCTATATGGCCCAGCTGCGCCGCAAGCTGGAGGCCGACCCCTCGCACCCGCGCCACTTCGTCACCGAGCCGGGCATGGGCTACCGCTTCGAGCCATGAGCGCCCGTCCCGCGCCGTGAGCGCCCGTCCGCGCCGTGAGCGCCGGTTCGGGCCGTGCGCGCCGGTTGGGCGGCGACCCCGTGAGAGCGCCCCGGTACGCTGGCCGTATGAGTGTCCCAGACCAGCCACCCGGCAAGTCAGACAAGCCGGTCGGCCGCTTCCGGCGGATGCTGGACCGGCTTTCGACTTCCCAGGAGGAGCTTCACTCCGCGGAGCTCCAGCAGGACGCGGAGGCCGCCGGATGCACCAAGATCGGCGATTGCGGTGACCGGCAGATAGTCAAGGTGGCCGGTACACTGCGCACCGTCACACTGCGGCCGCGGGCCGGGGTGCCCGCGCTGGAGGCGGAGCTCTTCGACGGGACCGCCGCCCTGGACGTGGTGTGGCTGGGCCGCCGCTCCATCCTCGGGATCGAGCCCGGCCGCAGACTGATCGCCACCGGCCGGATCTCCATGAGCCACGGCCGCCGGGTGCTGTTCAACCCCAAGTACGAACTCCGACCGCTCGGACAGGAGTAGCCGGTGACGAGAGACGACGAGCCGACCGAGGCCGAGAAGCGGTCCGCCGCGCAGAGCAGAGCGGCGGCGGACACCGCGCTTCTGGAGGCGTTCGGCGGGGTGCGGGGCATGGTGGACACCACCGTTCCCGGACTGGTCTTCGTACTGCTCTACACGATCAAGCGCGACATCCACCTGGCGGCCCTGGCGTCGCTGGGGCTCACGGTGCTTCTCGCGCTCGCGCGGCTGATCCGCAAGGAGACCCTGAAGCACGCCTTCAGCGGGGTCTTCGGGGTCGCCTTCGGCGCGATCTTCGCGATGATGTCCGGCGACGCGAAGAACTTCTATCTGCCGGGCATGCTCTACACCCTGGGGCTGGCGGTCGCCTACGTCCTCTCGGCGATCTTCCGCTATCCGCTGATCGGCGTGCTGCTGGGGCCGATGCTCCGGGAGAACCTCTCCTGGCGCACCCGCAACCCCGGCCGGTTCCGCGCGTACACCAAGTCCACCTGGGCCTGGGGTCTCATCCTGCTCGCCAAGTCGGCGATCCTCTTCCCGCTGTACTGGTGGGGCGACGCCACCCAGCTCGGCTGGGTCAAGGTCGCGCTCGGCATTCCGCCGTTCCTGCTGGCCGTCTATCTGACGTGGATATTCCTGGCCAAGGCCCCGCCGCCGATCGACGTCATCGCGGAGATGGAGGCGGAGGAGAAGGCCGAGCAGGAGCGGGAGCGGGTGAAGGCCGAGGCGGAGAAGGCCGCCGACCCGCTGCTGGCGGAGTGGGCCGACCGGATCGTCGACGAGGCCCGGCAGGAATCCGCGGACCGGCGCCACCCGCCGCGCGCCTGAGCGCCCCGACACGTCACACGGAAGCGCCGGGCGGCCCGTCATCGGCCGCCCGGCGCTTCCGTTGTGTACGGGGGTGCGGGGGGCGCTAGGACGCGTCCGCGCGCTGGACGGACAGGAGCTCCTCCAGCTGCTCCTCGCGGGCCTGGGCCGCGACGAAGAGAAGCTCGTCGCCCGCCTCCAGCACGTCGTCCTTGCTCGGGGTCAGCACGCGCGTGCCCCGGATGATGGTGACCAGCGAGGTGTCCTCCGGCCACTCCACGTCCCCGACCCGGGTGCCGGCCAGCGCCGCCTCCGGCGGCAGCGTCAGCTCCACCAGGTTGGCGTCGCCGTGGCTGAAGCGCAGCAGCCGGACCAGGTCGCCGACGCTCACCGCCTCCTCGACCAGCGCGGACATCAGCCGCGGCGTGGAGACCGCGACATCGACGCCCCACGCCTCGTTGAACAGCCACTCGTTCTTGGGGTTGTTGACCCGGGCGACCACCCGCGGCACCCCGTACTCGGTCTTCGCGAGCAGCGAGACGACCAGGTTGACCTTGTCGTCACCGGTCGCCGCGATCACCACGTTGCAGCGCTGCAGCGCGGCCTCGTCCAGCGAGGTGATCTCGCAGGCGTCGGCCAGCAGCCACTCGGCCTGCGGCACCCGCTCCACCGAGATGGCGGTCGGCGCCTTGTCGATGAGCAGCACCTCGTGCCCGTTCTCCAGCAGCTCGCCCGCGATGGAGCGCCCCACGGCGCCCGCCCCAGCGATGGCAACCCTCATCGGCCGGCCTCCTCAGGTCCCTCATCGAAAGCCGCCTCGACCTTCTCGACCTCGTCGGTGCGCATCATCACGTGCACCAGGTCGCCCTCCTGCAACACCGTCTCCGAGGTCGGCAGCATCGCCTCGCCGAGCCGGGTGAGGAACGCGACGCGCACGCCGGTCTCCTCCTGAAGCTTGCTGACCTTGTGGCCCACCCAGGCGGGGGAGGTGTGCACCTCGGCGAGCTGCACTCCGCCGCTCGGGTCCCGCCACAGCGGCTCCGCGCCGGACGGCAGCAGCCGCCGCAGCATCTGGTCCGCGGTCCAGCGCACGGTGGCCACGGTCGGGATGCCGAGCCGCTGGTAGACCTCGGCGCGGCGGGGGTCGTAGATACGGGCCGCCACGTTCTCCACGCCGAACATCTCGCGCGCGACCCGCGCCGCGATGATGTTGGAGTTGTCGCCGCTGCTGACCGCGGCGAAGGCCCCGGCCTCCTCGATGCCCGCCTCGCGCAGGGTGTCCTGGTCGAAGCCGACGCCGGTGACCCGGCGCCCGCCGAAGCCCGCACCGAGGCGGCGGAAGGCGGTCGGGTCCTGGTCGACGACGGCGACGGTATGTCCCTGTCGCTCCAGGGTCTGGGCGAGCGCCGCACCCACCCGGCCGCAGCCCATGATCACGATATGCATGCGACTACCCCGCACTCCTCATTACCGTGCTGAACTGCACAAACACCCTGCTCACATCTTCCTTCCAGGCCTACGGGGTGACAGCGGGGCAAATGGCCCGCGATGTCGATGCCGCGCGGCAGCGGAAAGCCGGCCGCCGCAACGTCTGTCACCACCGTATCCGCACTTGTGTGACGGCCCCGAGTCCCCTGCTCAGGTCCTGGTCGAGGCCACGACCTATACGGCGTACAGGAGTCCCCGCCACGCCGGGACCCTGCCGGAACCGTCCCGGAACGCGCACTGCCGCTTGCGAACGTTCCGGGGGGTGCGCGAGGCATCGCGCCGCGCGTCCACGGCTTCCGTCGTCGGCGTGTCGCCGGGTGCCGGGCCGCGGGACGGGACGGCATCGCGGCTCGACGGCGGGGTGGTCGCATTTGTCCCGGGCTGAGGCATCACCATCTTCCCGCCGCCTTCCCGATCTTCATGGGATCTTCACCGGAAACGGCAATCATGGCCCCGCAGTTCGAATGTTGATGCGCGCATCGGACGTCAGGTCACCGGCGTGGCTAAGATGATCGCCGTATTCCGTTTCCGGACGGGACATCAGGGCACTGAACCGTTCCTTCCGCGCCCGCGTTCTCCTGCACGAGGATTCTGATGACAGATCACATATCGGAGGCGGTGAGCTGGTGCCTGGCCGTCGTCGTGCTCGTCGTCTTCGTCCTGCTGATACGCCAGCGAACGATCAACGCCGGCGTGCGCAGGCGTAACGCCACACTCGAGGACAACCTCAGGGCGCGCGACGAGGAGCTTCAACATCTCCTCGAGATGCGCCTCCCGGTCATCGCGGACACGCTCAGCCAACCCTCGCCGCTGCCCGGGCTGAGGGACGAAAGGCTGGCCGGTACCGCCTTCGCGCAGAGTCTGCACGGAGTCGTGGAGCTGTTCACCCGCGCGGTGGACAAGGCACAGGCGCGGGCCGACGCCTCGGCGAAGGCGGCGCTCAAGGCGTCGATGCGCGCCCTCCAGGGTCTGGCCAACGAGCAGCAGCTGTCGATCTCCCAGATGCAGGACCGGCACGACAACCCCGACGTGCTCCGGGACCTCCTGGAGATCGACCACTCCAACTCCCAGTTCGGCCGCCGCGCCCAGGCCATCGCCGTGCTGTGCGGGTCCTGGCCCGGCCGCCAGCGGATGTCCTCCCCGGTGACCGATGTCGTACGGGGCGCCAAGTCCCGGATCCGTGACTACCGCCGGGTCCAGGTGCACGCCCTGGTCGACGTCGCCGTGGTGAGCCGGGCGGTGGAGCCGGTCGTGCTCGCCGTCGCCGAGCTGCTGGACAACGCCGCCCGCCACTCGCAGCCCAACACCAACGTCGAGGTCAGCCTCCAGCCGGTGCACAACGGCGCGGTCATCGTGATCGACGACGCCGGCGTCGGCATGGACGGCCTGGAGGTGCAGCGCGCCGCCGGGCTGCTGTCCGGCGAGCGCGCCGTCGACGTCGCCCGGCTCGGCGACCCGCCCCAGTTCGGCTTCGCCGTCATCGGCCTGCTCGCCGCGCGGTACGGCTTCAGCGTCTCCGTGGACACCAGGTCCCCGTACGGCGGTGTGCGCGCCGTGCTCTTCCTCCCCACCGCGCTGCTCACCCACGTCGACGCCGAGGACCAGGGCAGCGGGCAGCAGGCCGCGTCGCAGGAAGCCCAGCAGTCGTCCCTGCACACCATCCCCTCCCTGCCCACCCGCAAGAGCCGCGCCGCCCGCCGGACCGAGCCGCCCGCGGAGCAGGTGCCCCAGCAGCAGATACCCCAGCAGCAGGTGCCCCAGCAGGGGGTACCGCCGCAGCGGACGCCCCAGCGGCCCGCGCCGCAGCCGTCCGCGCCGCAGCCGTCCGCGCCCGCCCCGGAGGCCCAGCCCCCGTCCGGGCTGAACCACCCGTCCGAGATCGACGAAGCGTCACGTACGTACGGCTCGACGGCCGGCGGGCTGCCCAAGCGCCGCCGCCGGCAGCCCACCGCCCAGTCGGCGGACGACTGGCCCACGAGCACCCCGGAGCCCGAGACCGGCTCGCACCGCGTCCGTTCGGCCGAGGAAACGGCCCAGCGCATGGGGGCCTTCGCACGCGGCACCCGCACCGGCCGCTCCGACAACCCGGGCGCCGACCCCCAAACCGAAGAAGGGAATCGCCAGGCATGAACGACCACATAAACAACGAGCTGGGCTGGATGCTCGACGAGGTCGTGAAGATGCCGGAGGCACGGCACGCGATCCTGCTCTCGGCGGACGGGATGCTGCGGGCCTACTCCGAGGGCATCGCACGGGACGAGGCGGAGCGCCAGGCCGCGGCGCTCTCCGGCCTCCAGTCGATCAGCCGCTCCACCGCCGAGTTCTGCGAGCGGGAGGAGACGCCCTGGCAGCAGACGCTCGTCGAGTTCGCCGGCGGCTATGTCTTCCTCATCGCCGCCGGCCCCGGCGCGTATCTCGCCGTCTCCGCCACCGAGTCCGTGGACATGGAGGCGGTCAGCTACCGGATGCAGAAGCTGGTCGACCGGCTCGGTAAGGAGCTGACCAGCCCGCCGCGCCAGGGCGCCACCCGACAGGGCATCGGCAGCCCGGCATGACCCCGGCCCGGCGCGAACGAGGACTGGTACGGCCGTATGTCGTGACCGACGGCCGTGCCTATCCGACCCGCAACACCTTCGACCTGGTGACGCTGGTCATGGCGCACACCGACCGGCCGCTCGCCGGCCTCAGTCCCGAGAAGCGCCGGCTGATGGAACTGTGCCTCGGCGGCGCCCTCTCGGTCGCCGAGGTCTCCGGGTATCTGCAACTGCCGGTCAGCGTCACCAAGGTCCTGCTCGGCGACCTCGTGGACAGTGGCCACATCACCACGCGGTCGCCCATCCCCACGGCCGACCTGCCCGACATCCAGCTTCTGCAGGAGGTGCTCGATGGACTCCGCGCTCGCCTCTGAGAAGGCGGTCTATCTGCCGCAGACGGTGCGAACGGCGGTGAAGCTGCTGGTCGTCGGGCACTTCGCCGTCGGCAAGACCACCTACGTCGGCTCGCTGTCGGAGATCAAGCCGCTGCGCACCGAGGAGACGATGACCCAGGCCGGGGCGCTCGTCGACGACCTCGCCGGGATCGAGGACAAGACGACCACCACCGTCGCCATGGACTTCGGCCGCCTCACCCTCAGCGACACCCTGGTCCTGTACCTGTTCGGAGCCCCCGGACAGCGGCGCTTCACCCGGCTGTGGCAGGACATGACCCGCGGCGCCCTGGGCGCCCTGGTCCTCGCCGACACCCGGCGGCTCGACCAGTCCTTCCCGGTGATGGCCGTCCTGGAGGAGCACTCCCTCCCGTACGCGGTCGCCGTCAACCACTTCGATGGGGCGCCGCGCTTCGCCGAGGCGGAGGTCCGGGAGGCGCTCGATCTGCTCCCCGAGACCCCGCTCGTCACCTGTGACGCCCGGGACCGGGTCTCCTCGACCCACGCCCTGATCGCTCTTGTGCAGTACCTGCAGAACCGCCAGGCCCAGACTTCCCAGGAGCATGAGTGACCTACCGCCCCGACGTCGAGGCCGTCGCCGGAGCCATGCCGCCACCGGGCTGTCCCGCGCACGCGGGCCACCCCGGAGCCGGCAGCCCCGGCCGCCCCGCCGCCCAGGGCCTGCCCCTGTACGGACCCGACTTCGCCGCCGACCCGCACGCTCACTACGAGCGGCTCCGCCGATACGGGCCCATCGCCCCGGTCGAGCTGTCCCCCGGGGTCGAGGCGTACCTGATCACCAGCTACTCCCTCGCGCTGGAGGTGCTGCGCGACACCGAGCGGTTCGCCAAGGACCCCCGCGGCTGGCGCGCGCTGAACGAGGGACGGATCCCGCCGGACAGCCCGGTGGGCCCGATGATGATGTACCGCAACAACGCCCTGTTCAACGACGGCGAGGCCCATGCCCGGCTGCGCGGGGCGATCACCGACAGCCTCACCCGGCTGGACCCGTACGCGCTGAGCGAGTACGTCGAGCGCAGCGCCGACACGCTGATCAACCACTTCGCCGACAAGGGCGAGGCCGATCTGCTCGGTGAGTACGCCGCGGCCATCCCGCTGCTCGTGTTCAACCAGCTCTTCGGTTACCCCGCCGAACACGGGCTGCGCCTGGTCGGGATCATGGCGAAGCTCTTCGACAGCGGCGAGGACGCGGTGGAGGCCAACCAGGAGCTGATGGACTACATGGCGGGCCTGATCGCCACCAAGCGCGACCGGCCCGGAGCCGACATCACCTCGTGGATGCTCGCCCACCCCTCCCGGCTGGGGGACGACGAGCTGCTCCAGCAGCTCTCGCTGATCATGGCCGCCGGGACCGAGCCCCAGCTGAACCTGATCGCCAACGCGCTGCTGCTGCTGCTCTCCGACGACCGGTTCGCGGGCGAGCTCTCCGGGGGCAGCATGCCCGTCCAGGACGCCATCGACGAGGTCCTGTGGACCGACCCTCCGCTGGCCAACTTCGGGACCCGGTTCGCCCGCCGCGACCTGGACCTCGCGGGGGTGCGGATCCGCCAGGGCGAGCCGATCCTCACCAGCTACGCCGCGGCCAACACGGACCCCGAGCTGACCTCCGACGGCCGCCTCGGCAACCGCGCCCACCTCGCCTGGAGCATCGGCGCCCACCGCTGCCCCGCCGAGAGCCCGGCCCGGGTGATCGCCTCGGTGGCCATCGAGAAGCTCCTGGACCGGCTCCCGGACGTGGAACTGGCCGTGCCGGCCCACCAGCTGGCCTGGCGTCCCGGCCCCTTCCACCGCGCGCTGGCGGAGCTGCCCGTCCGCTTCCCCGTCACGACCGGGCTCGTCCCGGCGGCGGTCTCCGCGCCCGCCCAGGCGGCCGCCCCGGCGGGGATCCCCCAGCAGCCCCGCGGGCCCCAGGAGAACGGCCGGCGGACGACCGCCGAGCCCGGCTCCTCGCCGTCGGCTCCGTCCGCCGAGCCGAGCCGGACCCCGTCCGAGCACGGGGCCCAGCGGCGCCGCTGGGGCGCCTTCGCGGCCTGGTGGCGCGGGCAGTGAGCAGCGACTCCGCCGCCCACCCCCGACGTGGGGTGGGCGGCGGGACGGACGACCGCTTACGATCCTCTCCGTGTCCAAACTGACCGACGTTCCTAAACGGATCCTGATCGGGCGGGCGCTGCGCAGCGACAAGCTGGGAGAGACACTCCTCCCCAAGCGCATCGCGCTCCCCGTCTTCGCCTCCGACCCGCTGTCCTCCGTCGCATACGCGCCAGGGCAGGTGATGATCGTTCTCTCGGTCGCGGGGGCGTCGGCCTACAGCTACAGCCCATGGATCACCGTCGCGATCATCGTGCTGATGTTCACGGTGGTCGCCTCGTACCGCCAGAACGTGCACGCCTACCCCAGCGGCGGCGGGGACTACGAGGTCGCCAACACGAACCTCGGCCCCCGGGCGGGACTCACCGTGGCCAGCGCACTGCTGGTCGACTATGTGCTCACCGTGGCGGTGTCGATCTCCTCCGGCGTGGAGAACCTGGGGTCCGCGGTCCCCTTCATCGTCGAGCACAAAGCGGCGTTCGCGATCGCCATCATCCTGCTGCTGACCCTGATGAACCTGCGCGGAGTGCGCGAGTCCGGCAAGCTGTTCGCGATCCCCACCTATGTCTTCGTCGCGGGCGTCTTCATCATGATCGCCTGGGGCGCCTACCGCGGACTCGTCCTCGGCGACGACATGAAGGCCCCCACCGCCGGCTACGAGATCAAGGCCGAGCACACCGGGCTCGCCGGATTCGCGCTGGTCTTCCTGCTGTTGCGGGCGTTCTCCGACGGCTGTGCCGCGCTCACCGGCGTCGAGGCGATCAGCAACGGCGTGCCCGCCTTCCGCAAGCCCAAGAGCCGGAACGCCGCCACCACGCTGGCGCTGATGGGCGGCCTCGCCGTCACCATGTTCTGCGGGATCATCGCCCTGGCGCTGACCACCGATGTGAAGATGGCCGAGGACCCGGCCAGGGACCTGCTGAAGCAGGGCGTGGCGCTCGGCGAGGGCTACACCCAGGACCCGGTGATCACCCAGGTCGCGGCGGCCGTCTTCGGCGACGGCTCCCTGCTGTTCGTGGTGCTGGCCGCGGCCACCGCGCTGGTGCTGTTCCTGGCCGCCAACACCGCGTACAACGGCTTCCCGCTGCTCGGCTCGATCCTCGCCCAGGACCGCTATCTGCCGCGCCAGCTGCACACCCGCGGCGACCGGCTCGCCTTCTCCAACGGCATCGTGCTGCTCGCCGGGGCCGCCGCCATCCTGGTCTACATCTACGGCGCGGACTCGACCCGGCTGATCCAGCTCTACATCGTCGGCGTCTTCGTCTCCTTCACGCTCAGCCAGACCGGCATGGTGCGGCACTGGAACCGCCATCTGCGGACCGAGCAGGACCCGGCCGCGCGCCGCCGGATGCTCCGCTCGCGCGCGATCAACACCTTCGGCGCCTTCTTCACCGGCCTAGTGCTGGTCGTGGTGCTGCTGACCAAGTTCACCCACGGCGCCTGGGTCGCCCTGCTCGGCATGGTCGTCTTCTACGGGCTGATGAGCGCGATCCGCCGCCACTACGACAGCGTCTCCGGCGAGCTGTCGGCCTACGAGGACGACGAGGACGAGACGACCGTGCGCCCCTCCCGGGTTCACTCCATCGTCCTCGTCTCCAAGATCCACAAGCCCACGCTGCGCGCCCTGGCCTACGCCAAGCTGATGCGCTCCCACAAGCTGGAGGCACTGAGCGTCAGCGTGGACCCGGCCGAGACCAAGGCGCTCCAGGCCGAGTGGACCGAGCGCGGCATCGACGTCCCCCTCAAGATCCTCGACTCGCCCTACCGCGAGATCACCCGGCCGGCCATCGAGTACGTCAAGAGCCTGCGCCGGGAGAGCCCGCGCGACGTGATCTCCGTCTACATCCCGGAGTACGTGGTCGGCCGCTGGTACGAGCACCTGCTGCACAACCAGAGCGCGCTGCGGCTCAAGGGCCGGCTGCTGTTCACCCCGGGCGTGATGGTGACCTCGGTGCCCTGGCAGCTGGACTCCTCCGAGCTGGCCCGCAAGCGCGCCCGCAAGCGGGCCGAGTGGCATGCGCCGGGCGCGGTGCGGCGTGGCCCGGTGGGACAGCCGAAGGCCGCGGACAAGGCCAAGGCCGACAAGGCAAAGGCAGACAAGGCGAAGGTCGGCGGCGGGCAGCCGAGGGCCTAGACTGGTGGGCTGATCGGTGGACGCTTCCGTCCACCCCAGCCCCACCACCCCCGCCGAACCCCCTCAGCCGAACCTGGAGCCGAACCGCCATGCACCGTGACCCCCAAGCATCGCTGGTCGGCGAGGAGTACGAGGTCGAGGTCGGGCCGGTCGCACACGGCGGCCACTGCGTCGCCCGCACCGCCGAGGGCCGGGTGCTGTTCGTCCGGCACGCACTGCCCGGCGAGCGCGTCGTGGCCCGGGTGACCGAGGGCGAGACGGACTCGCGCTTCCTGCGCGCCGACGCGGTACGGGTGCTGGAGGCGTCCAAGGACCGGGTCGAGGCCCCCTGCCCGTTCTCCGGCCCCGGCCGGTGCGGCGGCTGCGACTGGCAGCACGCGGCCCCGGGCGCCCAGCGCAGGCTGAAGGCGGAGGTCATCACCGAGCAGCTGAGCCGGCTGGCCGGGCTGACCCCCGAGGAGGCCCGCTGGGACGGCACCGTCGAGCCCGCCCCCGGCGACAAGGTCGCCCGCGGCGAGGTCCCGGCCTGGCGCACCCGGGTCCAGTACGCGGTGGACGAGCAGGGCCGCCCGGGGCTGCGCCGCCACCGCTCGCACGAGGTCGAGCCCGTCGACCACTGCCTGATCGCCGCCCCCGGCGTCACCGAGCTGGGCGTCGAGAAGCGCGAATGGCCGCAGATCGCGACCGTGGAGGCGATCGCCGCCACGGGCTCCTCCGACCGCCAGGTCGTCCTCACCCCGCGCCCCGGCGGCCGGCTTCCGCTGGTGGAGCTGGACCGGCCGGTCTCCGTGCTGCGGATGGGCGAACCCCAGGGCCGCGAGGGCACCCGCGCGGTACACCGCGTACACGGCCGCCCCTTCGTCCGCGAGCGCGCCGCCGGCCGCACCTGGCGGGTCGGCGAGGGCGGCTTCTGGCAGGTCCACCCCAAGGCCGCGGACGTACTCGTCGAGGCGGTCATGCAGGGCCTGATGCCGCGCAAGGGCGAGATGGCGCTCGACCTGTACTGCGGCGTCGGCCTCTTCGCCGGCGCGCTCGCGGAGCGGGTCGGGGAGCGCGGCGCGGTCCTGGGCATCGAGTCCGGCAAGCGCGCGGTGGAGGACGCCCGCCACAACCTCGAGGATTTGGACCGGGTCCGGATCGAGCACGGCAAGGTCGAACAGGTCCTGCCCCGCACCGGCATCACCGACGCCGACCTGATCGTCCTGGACCCGCCCCGCGCCGGCGCAGGCCAGGCGACCGTCACCCGCCTGGCCTCCCTCGGCCCGCGCCGCATCGCCTACGTGGCCTGCGACCCGGCGGCCCTGGCCCGCGACCTCGCCTACTTCCGCGAGGCGGGCTATGTGCCGCGGCGGCTGCGCGCCTTCGACCTGTTCCCGGTGACGCACCACGTGGAGTGCGTGGCGATCCTGGAGCCTGCGGGGAAGAACCGCTGACCTAGGGTTTCGCCGGCCTTGTGTGGTTCCAGGGCTCGCGGTGTCTCGTGATTTTGAGGAGTCCGCGACTTTGCAGGGCCTGGGCACTTGTCTTGTAGACGCTGTCCGTCCTGAGTCCGCCGAGGCACCCTTGGCTCACCCAGTCGAGCACGGCCTGCTGACGCTCATTAAGGTCCTGATGCGCCTCATGCCTCCGCTGCCTCCCTCGTATGCCATGCGGAACACTGCCCGTCTGTATGGGTAGGCACTCCAGAGAGCTGGGAGAGCTGCGGAAGTAAGCGCTGGAGAGGCTCGGCCGGTGCGGAGGACATCGCGGTGGCGCGGCCGTACCGAGCACCGTGAGGTCAGGGCTGCGCATGTCGGCGTCGCGCAGCTTGGCAGCGGTGAGTGGCAGGATGGCGATGGTGCTCTGAGGGGGACGTTGCCGCTGGAGTGTTCCTGTAGGAGCTAGTAGACGGCGAGTTCGGCGCGGCTAGCGAAGACGAGGCAGTCGACTGTCGGATATCCCTCGTCGCCGTGCCGCTCGCGGCGGGTTTGGTTGGCCTCAGGAGGACCGAGTTGGCCCAGGTCTTGGTCCAGTATGTTGCTCGTTTCGACCAGAGTGGACTCGGAGACGGGCCACGGCTGCGGGCGTAGCGGAAGTCAACGTCGTCTGCGGGACGGAAGATTTCCAGCGATGTGCCGTGCTCTTGCTGGTCGCGCTTGATGGCACGCAGCGAGGGAGATCCGTGGGCGAATGAGGGGGTACCGCTCGCGCCAGCCGTCGCCCGTGCCGATCTCCTCTATGACACGGCCCTGGGCGGTAGGGGCCCCGTCAGCTTCGAGGGGCCCCTACCGTGTGGGCCGTGGTCTACGGGTGGTGCGTCGCCGAGACCGATGCTGAGTGCGATGGCGTCACGCCGGACGGTGCCTTGTCGCCTGTTTCCGGACCGCTGGCCAGGGCCAGCAGTAACAGGAATAGCAGGAGACCGCCTCCGCCCGTGCCCGCCGCCACGGCGAGGGTGCGAGGGCTGATGGACCGGTGGTGCCCGCGGACACGGGTACCACTCGAACGGTAGTAGGGACGGACATAGGCTGTCGGTCCAGTGGAGACTGGGCGGGGCCGTGGCCCAGGAGTGGGACGCGGGGCGGTACGTCGGGACGACGCATGGGGCTGCGCGGCGCGGGGCCGGTTGCGGCGGTTGTGGCCTTTGACGTAGGTGCCGTCGCGGCGGTAATGGGGGCGTACGTAGGTCACGGGCAGTCCTTAACATGAAGGGGGTGGTTAGCGCCCTGCGGGCGGGGCCAGGTGTCCTCGGCCCGGCATTCGACGATAGCGACCGGCGCTGACAATCCAGGACGACCAACTCGACGACGAGACACACCGGTTGGGCGGCCATTGATTTCCGGACGGTGATCGCGGCGTTGGGCCGGTTGGTAGAGCCGGCCTGGGGTCGAATCTGGAACAGTGGTCTCAGTTCGCTGGTTCCAGGAACTGCTGGGCATCGCCGGCCAGACTTGCTCCGCCTACTCCTCGCGAGTTGCCAGCCGTGCTTCAGGAAGTCGCGGGCCGTCCGAGGCCAGGACGGCGACGTTCCCGTTGCCGGCGGTGTCCTCTTGATCAAGCCAGACTTCTTCAGCGCCCAAGCCGTGCCGACAGCTTTGGAGAGAGGTATGCCTCAGCAGCCCCGCAGTCTCTCGCAGCGTGCAAGCGGTAATGGGGGCTCGCATTGCCGACTTTACTTTGCGATAGGCGCAGGTCGAGAGTCGCTCAGGCCGTCGCCCGGTCGAGAAGCACGTCGATCCCGACAGGCCAGTCGCGTGCGCCGTCGGAGTTGGCCAGTCTCACCACGAACGTGGCAACAGCCGGGCATTGGTGGAGGGTTGATGAGAGCCAGAGGTCGCGCACTGCCCGGCGAGCTGGCGCACAGGGTCATCCGGCCGCTGCTCCTACCACACTGGAACGTGTACTCGTCGCAAAGGGTCCATGGAGCAAGAGATGCCCAGGCCGTTAGTCGAAGATCGCGAAGGGCCTGCGGAGTACCAGGATGGCGCGCGCGAGGAACGAATGAACGTCGTCAGCGCTCCCATGCGTCCTCCGGTTCCATCGGTTCGGCCGAAGAAGTACTGGTCGGGACGGTGGTTTTCCCGATACTCATGAAGACTTGTTTGGGGACCGGGGGGATCCGTTGCTGTTTGTCATCGCGTTACTGGTGATCGGTGGGTCCGCGCTGGTGTCGCGTTGCGGGGGGCCGACAGCGTTCCACCGGCCTTGTCGCCGCAGGCGCAGGGGGCTGTTCGCGCGTTGCCGAGACCATGCCTTCACTCTGGTCACGGTTACCGACGTGGCGGGACTCGCGTTGTTCGGTCTCGCATTCGGCATGTGGGCGCTCTTCGGGGCGGGCGTCTGATGCGGCACCGGCGGAGCCAGGGAGGATGGGCTGCTGTTCCTTGGTGGGCGTGGGGCGCGGGTGCCCTGGCCGGGGTCAGCGGTCTGTGGAACGCGGCCGAGCAGTGGCCGGTGTGGACAGGCATCGTGCTGACCACGGTGGCAGTGGGGCTGGGCCTGAAGCCGGGGCGGCTGGCCCTGCACAGATGGGCCGGCCGCTCGGTGCTTCCCCTGGAATCCGTGCGCTATTCGCTGGCCCATCTCGATGCCATGGAGCCCCAGGAGTTCGAGCTGGCGGTCTGTTCCCTGCTGCGCAGGGACGGACTGACCGCGGAACATGTGGGCAAAGCGGGGGACAAGGGCGCCGACGTACTCGTCGTCGATCATTCGCAACGGCGGGTTGTCGTGCAGTGCAAGCGGCTGCGGGCGGACCGAAGGGTTGGGGACCAGGATGTCCAGCGGGTCAATGGAACGTACCGCCACGACCATGGTGCCCACTTCGCCGTGATCGTCACCACCGGCGGCTTTACGGCAGCCGCGCGAGCCAGCGGCCCCCGTTATGGGATTTACCTGGTGGACCGGGACGCCCTGCAGAGATGGGCGGACCTGGGTGAGCCGCTGTACGGGATCCTGCGAGTTCCGGACGAGACCGCAAGGCGTAGGCGTTGGGCACCCAGATCATGGAGGACAGGGAGAATCACTAGGGTGACGGCAAACCAGCAACTCCCGTAACTTTGGTTCATTGCATGCAAGTTGGCACCATGAGGGGGAAGATGTCCGACCAGATCGAGTCCGCGCGGATCCAGGTGTTCGGCGCCGACCCGCGGCATGCGGAGCTCGAAGCGAAGGAGCTCCGTGAGGTCTTGAACCGGCTGGATGGCGCAGAAGTGCGCTTCGTTCCGCCTGAAGCGCCGCGAACTACGGAGGGTGCGAAAGGGCCTGCACTGCTGACCCCGGAGGTCGTGCTCATCCTCACCACAGGCACCCTGGCTCTGGCGAGGACCGCCATCAAAGCGTGGGTCGAGGTCCGGAAGAGCCGCAAGGTGCGCGTGGTGCATTCCGACGGAACGGTCACGGAGTTCCAGGGCGGAGTGTCCGGGCGCGAGGTGAGGGCACTGCGCGACGGCCAGGGCGACAGGTCGGAGACCGGCCCGGGAGATGCGCGATGAGCCGCAAACATGCCTTACTCGTGGGCACTGCTGCCTATGAGGACGTAGCCTTTCCCGCTCTGCCCTCCGTACGCGCAGACGTTCACTACCTGAGCCAGGTGCTGGAAATGCCGGCGGTCGGAGGGTACGAGGCGTGCGTTCGGATCGAGGACTCGTCGAAGGCGGCGATTCGGCAGAGCGTCGAACGGTTTCTGAGCGAACGAGAGCCCGACGAACTGGTCGTGCTCTATCTCAGCGGCCACGGGGCATACGACCGTGATGACGGTCAGCTTTACTACGTCACCACGGACACTGAGGCCGATCGGATACAACAGACCGCTCTCGAAGCCTCCTTCGTGACCGATCAGTTGGAGAAATGCGCGGCCCGGCGCAAAGTCCTGTTGCTCGACTGCTGTTTCAGCGGCAGTGCAGTGCAGGGCTTCCGGAGCAAAGGGGCTTCACAGTCCGCCACCGCACCGGTCGTTGAGGCCGGTGGAGTGCACGTCATCACCGCGTCGCAGCACTGGGAGCAGGCATTCACCACGGATGTGGACCAGCCCTCGCAGTTCACCAGAGCGATCGTCGAAGGTCTGCACTCGGGACAGGCGGACCTGGACGGTGACGGACAGGTCTCCGCGAACGATCTGTTTAGGCACATCAGCCGTGACTTGCAGAAAGCACCCGACGGACGCCGACAGACGCCGACCCAGTCCAGTCTTCACGTGACAGGCGACATCTATCTCGCGCGTGCCGCCGCCGGCCGTCAGATACCCGCCCTCAAGCCGCTGCCTGCTGGGCACACAGCAGTCACCGACGGAGCCGGTGGGGTGACGCCGGCACCGGTCAAGGCTACCCAGGCGGTACACGACGACTCCGCGTTCACGGAAACTGAATGGGCACAGCTACTGACGTACTACCAACACTGCCTCGAGGCGGAGAACGCCACCGACGACCTACTGCCACTGGTGGGAAGCGGTCCTCCACGCGCGGTCTGGCCTGCAGGGGAGGAAGTTCTGCTGTCCGGCACGGAAACCACGGTTTCAGCGCCGGAACGTGTTGTTGACCTCGCCGAGCGTGCCCTCAAGGACGGTGTCGACCTCTTCTGGTACGGATACCCTGTCGCCGTCCTCTACGACGGCAAGCGGCAGGTGTGTGCGCCGCTCGCCATGCGCCAGATCGAGATCGAACGCGGTCCGCAGGGGCGCAGTGTGGTCACGCCCACAGGGCCGATCGTCCTGCATCCCAGACTCGTCCTCAACCGGCTGGGCAAGGACGAAGGCAAAGAACTGCTCGCTGCCTACCAGCCCAATTGGCGGCCGGGGTTCCGGGAGGAGATGGTCCGCGACCTGCGAAGCCTGCTCCAGGAGCTGGGACTGCCCGACACGGAGCACCTCGACCCCCGATTGCTCGGCGACGGCAGCTCGCTGTACGCCGCGCATGAGGGCGCCCGCAATGTGGCGGTCGTCTTCGCCGCACGGTCGGACGCCGCGGCCACCGCACAGCTGATGAAGGACTACAGAACGCTACAAAAGAGCGTTGGGCAGTTCGCAGGCACCGCGCTCGAGGCATTTGCCACACCGGCTGCATCAGGAGCGGACGAGAGCGCCGAGCGACAGGTGCAGGTTGTCGCCCCCCTGGAACTGAACGAAGGACAGGAAGCGGTCATCCGGGCCGCCATGGTTCGCAAGCTCACGGTCGCCACCGGGCCGCCCGGTACCGGGAAGAGCCAGCTCATCGTCAACGCGGTCGCCACGGCCAGAGCGGCTGGCCAGACTGTGCTCGTCGCCTCGACCAACAACAAGGCGGTGGACGAGGTCTGGGAGCGCTGCGAAGCCCTGGCTCCGGGACTTCTCGTACGGACGGGCAACCAGACAGCCATCGAGCATGAGTTGTGGACGCTGGAGCAGCTCACCCGCAGCATCCGACCCCACCAGTCTTCCCAGATGTACTGGGGCGAACTGCGGAACCATCTCCGGAGGCAAGAGGCGCTGCGTCGACAACTCGCGGTGGTCGCCCGTCGGGAACGGGAACTGGCCGACCTCGGCCGGCTGCGCTTCTCCTACTCCGAACAACACAATGGCGACCCTCAGACGCTTGCCACAGCTCTGGGCGACGATGTTTCCCTCGGCCGGTGGCTGCGCCGGGCTCGCACGGCAGCCCGTCTCGGGATCTTCGGAGGGTGGCTGCGGAGCCGATGCCTGCGGAGTCTCGCCCCGCTGTCCGTACAGGTTGTAGGGCGCCAAGGCTTCGCCGACCTGCTGTCTTTCGCGGAAGCCGAAGCCGCCTGGCGACGGAAGAGCACCGAAGCCGATGCGGCACCGGACGACGCCCAACTTGTCACGATGCTTCGGGAGACCGATCGACAGGTTCGAGAGACTTCGACAGCACTGCTGCAGGCGTCGGTGGCGGAGCAGGCAATGACCGCGCGTGCGGCGATCCACGACCGCATCGAAGCCGTGAAGTCACGATCACCGCGGCAGTGGTCGTCCTTGGAGCGGATCCTGCCGCACGTGACCGGCTGGGCCGTCACCGCGAGGTCCCCACGACGGTTTCGGGACCGTGCCGCCCTCTTCGACCTGGTCATCGTGGATGAGGCGAGCCAGTGCTCCACACCGGATGTGCTGCCTCTGCTCTTCCGCGCGCGGCGGGCCCTCGTGATCGGGGACCCCATGCAGTTGCAGCACATCACCACACTTCAGCCTCGACAGGAGGCGGAGTCACACCGTGGGGTTGGGCTGCGGGCGAGCTGGCTCGACGAGCACCGGTTCGAGCACCGCCGTTACTCCGCGTTCCACGCGGCCGCCCACGCGGCCGGGAAAACACTGTTGCTGGACGAGCACTTCCGCTGCCATCCGGACATCATTGGTATTTCCAACCGGCATTGTTACGGCAACCGGCTGACCGTCCTCACCGAACCTCGGTCGTTGCGACGCCTCGACGGAGTCGACGCGGTGCAGTGGCTCGATGTGGTGGGAACGGCGTGCAGGGGCAGCAACGGGTCGTGGGTGAACGAGGAGGAGGCAGAGCGCGTTCATCTTTCCGTGGAGCGGTTGCTGATGCGGCTGCCTGAAGGTTCGACGGTAGGGGTGGTCACCCCTTTCCGCGCCCAGAAAGACCTGATCGCCGAGCGCTGGAAGAACGAGAAGCGCGTACGGGTCGGCACCGTGCACACGTTTCAGGGAGGACAGCAGGACGTGATCCTGTTGTCCCTGGTCGCGGGTGCGAGAATGCGCCCCAGCGCGGTCAACTGGCTCTGCCGCGAGGTTAATCTGTGGAATGTAGCCATCACCCGCGCCCGTTCGCATCTCATCGTGTTCGGCGACCGCGAGTTCTGGTCGGTTCGGGCAGGGATGCCGCATGCACTGCTGGACGCGGTTGAGGCCAAAGCCGCGCTCACTTCGTGCGATGTGAACTCCGGGCAGCAGAATGAGCTTGTCGGTGACCGGCTTCAACTAATGCTGGCCGACGCGATTTCCGGAGCCCTGCTTGACAGGAAGGTCACGGTTGACGGCTACCCCTACGACTTCGATGTCCGCCGAGGCACGGACGCTGCCCAGGTCCGGCTGGACCACGGGGCCTCCTTCGACATGGAGGACGCACGCTACCTGAGGCTCGCCCTCAGCCAAACGGCCCTGCTGCCGAACGGCGTGCGGCTGCCTGCCTGGCATGTGTGGGCTGATCGAGCGGAGCGCGTGACGGCGCGGCTCGGCGGCCAGTGAGGAGGCTGAAGCACAGGATCTGGTCGAGGGCATTGAGTGCGCCCCAAACGCCAAGGTCCTCGCACTACCATAATGCCGGGGGGATCTCGGTGACTTTGCCTGCGCGCTGGTGACCGGCACGTCAGCATGTCGTATGAGCTCTCCGACGACCGACTTCTTCACAGTCCGCCAGGAGCCCAACGTGCCGTATACGGCAGAGATCAGCCGCAGCAATCCGACGAGCATCATCTTTCTCGTCGATCAGTCGACCTCGATGAGCGATCCGATCGGCGGTGAAGACCCCAAGCAGAAGGCTGATGTCGTTGCAGACGCCATCAACCGGCTGCTCACTGAACTTTCGGTCAAGTGTGCAAAGGAAGAAGGTGTACGCGACTACTTCCACGTCGCGGTCGTCGGTTACGGCGCCACCGTCGGCTCGGCATTCGCGGGTTCGCTCGCCGGCCGGGACATCGTCCCTCTCAGTGAGGTGGCGGACAATCCGGCTCGCGTCGACGAGCGAAGCAAGAAGGTACCCGATGGGGCCGGCGGCCTGGTGGAGACCGTGGTCAACTTCCCACTGTGGATGGACCCGACAGCCCACGGCGGTACCCCGATGAACCGCGCGCTTCAGTACGCTGAGAGCCTCGTCGCGGCGTGGACCGAGCGCTACCCGGCCAGCTTCCCGCCCATCGTCATCAACCTGACGGACGGCGAGTCGACCGACGGCGACCCCACCGCGGCCGCCGAGGCCGTCACCTCGCATGCTACTGCCGACGGAGCGGCGCTGTTGTTCAATCTGCACGTGTCTGCCGCAGGCGGAACCCCCACCGCTTTCCCCGACACGGCCGACGGCCTCCCGGACAGCTACGCCCAGACACTGTTCGCCATGTCGAGCCCGCTGCCCAGCCACATGCGTTCGTACGCCGCCTCGCAGGGGCAGCGGGTCAGCGAGACCACCCGTGGCTTCGTCTACAACGCGGACATCACCACGGTCGTGCAGTTCCTCGACATCGGCACCCGAGCCACCGAACTGCGGTGACGACTTCCACCTCATGCGTGTACGTAACGCATCTCGTGGCGCCGAAATACGGAAGCACGGAGGCGGAGTGCGAAGACGCCGTGGCCGTGCTTCCCGGCCGTCCGCACGACTACATGCTGCAGGAGCCGCTCACCGCGGGCGTCTGCGACGGTGCGACCGAGAGCGCACTGGCCAAGGACTGGGCCCGTCTACTGTCCCGTGCGGCGGCCGAACATGCCATGAGGCTGCCGGACCTTCTGGCGGGCGGCACCGCCTTCGAGGAGTTCGCGGCAGCGACGGTGGCCCAGTGGGATCCCTGGCTCGCACAGTACACGCAGATGCGCCATGCGGAAGGGCGCCCGTTGAAGTGGTACGAGCACTCCAAGCTCGCAGAGGGCGCCTACGCGACCCTGCTCACGGTGCGCGTCGACCCGGACTCCGATTCCCACCCCGACACAAGTGAACCGGTCTGGCGATGGCGCGCTGCCGCCTTGGGAGACAGCTGCCTGTTCCACCTGCACGACAACCGGCTGGTACAGGCGTTCCCGGTGGTGGCCGTCGAGGAGTTCGGCACGACTCCCGACCTCTTCGGCAGCCGCAACAACGACGCGGCATTGCTGGCCCGTCGCACGCGGTTCACCGAAGGCTGGTGCCAACCCGGGGACCGGCTGCTCCTGATGACCGACGCCCTGGCCGCATGGTTCTTGTCGGTCCCGGACCAGGGCGACGCCGTATGCCAGTTGCTGGAGTTCGCCGGGCCCGACGACCTGGGCGGATTCAAGAATTGGCTGAACAGTCTGCGGGACCGCCGACAACTGCGCAACGACGACGTGGCGCTCGTACGGATCGATTTTGAGGGGCGGTGAAAGTGGGCTCGACTACCGGTCCGCGGCGACAGTTTCCCAGCGGGGCTGATTATGCGGAGGCGCTGCAGCACACGCAGTTGTGTTTCCGACACCCCGAGCTCCAAGGCGCACGGCCGGAACTGACCAAGCTCGGTCTGCCTCGTGCCATTTCCGGCGCCTTCGCGAGCGTCTTCTCGCTGACCTCGGCCTCCTCGGGCCAGCGGTATGCGGTCAAATGCTTCACCCGGCACGTCCCGGACCAGGAACGCCGTTACGAGGCCATCAGCTCCCGACTCGCGCAGCTGGACCCGGCCGAACTCTCGCAACCGTGGAATCTGGGTTTCGAGTACCTGGCCGACGCCATCAGCGTCGGGCGGGATCGCTATCCGGTCCTGAAAATGGAATGGGTCGAGGCTGTCACCCTGTCCTCCTGGCTTGACGACAACCACACCCACCGGTTCGCCGTCGACCGTCTGGTTGACCGGTTCGAGGCACTGACCCGTGATCTGGCCACCCACGAGATAGCCCATGGTGACCTCCAGCACGGCAATCTGCTCGTCGCGAGTGATGACACACTGCGTTTGGTCGACTACGACGGAATGTACGTCCCGGCGTTGGCCGGCATGGGCGGCACTGAGCGGGGACACCGCAACTACCAGTCGCCCATGCGGGGGAATGATGACTTCGGGGCTGCGCTGGACCGGTTCTCGGCTTGGGTCATCTTCTTGTCCCTCAAGGCAATTGCCTCCGACCCGACCCTGTGGAATCGGCTGCACGAGCCCAGCGGTGAGTTCCTACTGCTCACCGAGGACGATTTCAAGAATTCGGGCGGCTCTACGAGACTGCAAACGCTGCTGGCCCATCCTGACCGGACGGTGAGCGGCCTCGCCGACCAGGTGCGGTCCTTGGCCTTTCAGCCGTTGGACGTGCTACCTCCGCTCGCCGCAGCCGTGCCCAGACAACGGGCCGCCGCGACGACAACCTCAGCGGTATCGGGTGGTGGCACAGCGGCCGCCCCTGGGACAGGTGGACTGCCCGGATGGATGGCTGGCCACGTTTCTCCGCAGGCTACTCCTACGCCGACCGTGCCCTCGGTCACTGCACCGGACGGCTTCCATACGCGGACGCTGCTGGATGTCGCCACGGCCGTGCTCTGGCCGCTCATGCTCGTCGCAACGGTCTTGATGTTCGTCGCGGGGTTCTCGGCGCCACCGATCGGGCCGGGTGTGCCCGTTCTCGTTGCCATCGCGCTCACCGCGTTCGCCAGAGGCCGTCGCGCGGAGCGGGCACAGGCACGGGCTGCCCTCGCAGAGCTGACGAACGAACTGGCTCAGCTCGATGACCCGGTCAAGGCCGCCGAGAAGCTGCGCAAGGACCGGGCGAAGTTCGACGGAGCGGAGGCGAAGCGGGCCGCTGATTATCCACGAGCCCAGGGCAAGCTCACAGCCCGGTATCACGCCGAGCTCAAGGAGGTCGAGAAGCGCAAGATCCGCAAGCAGCGCGACATAGACAAGAAGATTGACGGGCTCTCGGAAGAACTCCGTAGAGCCCTGGCCAAGGCACTCACCGACAAGCAGGCCGCGTACGTGCGGGATCAGCTCAGCCGACGGTTGATCGCTCAGTCCCCGCCGCACGGCATCGGACCGAAGCTCGCCGCGCGGCTGGCAGCCAAGGGTATCCGTACGGCAGCCGACTTCACGGGCTACCGGCCCGTGCAGAACACTCAGTACAACAGCACCGGAGCCGTGCTCGTGCTGAGCAGCGGCCGCGTCGTTGACGTCCACGGCATCGGCGAGGCCAAGGCCATCGCCCTCGATGTGTGGCGCAGAGACTTGGTCGCTGCTGCTGAAGCCCGGCAGCCGAAAGCCCTCGATGCGTCAGAGCGACAGTCGATCGAGCAGGCAGTCGCCAGCCGTCGAGTCCAGCTCACCGCCCAGCGTAAGGCTGTGGAGTCCGAGACCGATGCGTCGCGTGCGAAGGCACGGAAGCAGATGGAGGACGACCAGAAGCGTCTCACCCGAGAGAACACCGTTGCGGGTGATCAGGCTCGACAGCAGCAACAGGAGTTCAGCCGGCGCGCGGTCGCACTCCAACAGAACAGCGCGCTCCACGGGACGCTGAGTGCCTCCGTCGAGGCTGCCAAGCTCCGGCAGCGCGGATTGTCTTTCGCGTGCTACCTGCGGTTCCTCTACATCGATCGCTGACGGCGTCAGACCCTCTCGATGGCGGTCCGGGCATGACCCGCAGCCGGGACAGGGCCCATTTCAGCGCGGTGTCGTTGATCTCCGAGTGGATCACCTCGACGAGCACCGCGGCGGAGGTGACGACCGGTAGGTCGGCGTCACGGGCGGGGGTGAGCCACTCGCGTACCTCACGGTCACGCTGAACGGCCTTGGCCAGGCCCCCGCTGCCCAGGATGAGGGCGCCGCTCACGCGTCCGCACCGGCCCCGGAAGGGAGGCAGCCCCGGTGAGCTTGGCCCGCTTGGCGGCCACGGCTTCCGGGTCGATGGGGTCGTTTGACTGGTCGAAGTCGGCGATCAGGCCGTCCAGGCGCTCGATGTGGCGTTGTGCGGCCTTCTCCAGGTATGCGGATACAGCCGCGCTTGCCGACCCGCTCACGGATTGCCGGCAGCGAGCCGACGGTGAGGGTGACGGAGATGCCGCTGCTGGGTCCGTCGCCGGGGAAGAAGTCGGTGTCATCGTCAACCGTGATTCTCGGGCGGAGCATGCGTCAAGAGATCGCACTCCCGCTGGCGGTTCCCTCACTGCCGAGGAACCGAGGCCACGGACGACGAGCCGGGCCGTCCAGTACCGTCCCCCACCACCCACTGCCTCCGCTGCTCTGACCGATCGGCCGTCACCACGGGATCACGGACGGTAGGGTGATGGCGATCGCAGCACACACGGTGATCCCGCATGACACAAGCACGAGGGGGAGGGCGACGAGACGACATGGCGGCGCTGGAGGAGAGTCAGGGGCGTACACGGGACCAACGGTCGGTCTTCGAGCGGTATCAGGACGCGGCGGCCGATGCCGGGGAGCTTGATTCGCCTCTGTTCTCCGTGGAGGTCACCGCCGACGGTCGGCCGACCGACATCGAGCGCGAGGAGGCCGAGGATGAGGTGATCGAGCAGATCACCTCTCCCTTCGACCCGGAGCACATCGACATCGACACCCGGACGACGACTGTCGATCTGCTGCTGTCCCGGCTGCGCAACGAGATGATCGACCTCGCGCCGGACTTCCAGCGCAAGGCGGGCATCTGGACCGACGGCAAGCAGAGCCGTCTCATCGAGTCACTGCTGCTGCGGATCCCTATCCCGTCTTTCTACGCCGCCGAGAAAAAGGACGGCAGTTGGGCGATCGTCGACGGCATCCAGCGCCTCACGTCCATTGCCCGCTTCGTGGAGCCGCAGACGGTCGGCGCCGACCCGCTGACGCTGACGGGCCTGGAGTATCTGCGTAACTTTGATGAGGCAATCTTCGCGGACCTCTCCGGAAAGCTTCAGATCCGGCTGCGTGAGACGGAGGTCGTCGTTCACGTCATCCGACGTGGCACACCCGAGCCGGTGATGTTCAACGTCTTCGCTCGCATCAACACCGGAGGCGAACCCCTCACCCGGCAGGAGATCCGACACGCACTCATCCCGGGACGGGCCCGCACGCTCCTCGCGGAGCTTGCGGAAACCAAGGAGTTCCGGCAGGCCACCGGCTACAGCGTCGTCGGCGACCGGATGGCTGACCGGGAGATGGTCCTCCGCTTCCTGGCTTTCCGGATGACTTCCCCCCACGCATACAAGCCCGGCGACTTCGACGCGTTCCTCGCTGAGGCGATGCACCAGGTGAACCGTCTCGACAGCGCGGACGAGGACCGCCTCCGGACCGAGTTCATCACGGCGATGCTCGCGGCCAAGGAGATATTCGGTCCCCACGCTTTCCGGAAATACCGCCGGAACCAGCAGCGCAAGTCACCCATCAACAAAGCACTCTTCGAGGCGGTCGCCGTCAATTTCGCGAGCCTCGGCGACGACGATCGCGAAGCGCTGCGGCAGATCGACGTCCTCGACGCCTTCGCGGAGCTCATGGAGGACGTGGAGTTCGAGCGTGCTATCTCCGTGGGCACCGGCGACGCCAGGAAGGTGCGCAAGCGGTTCGACGCCGTCAGGGAACTGTTCGAGAACGCGCTCAGCGAGGCACGGAGAGATACCGAGCAGTGATCAACCACATCAAGCTGATCAACTTCAAGGCGTTCCGGCGCCTGGAACTCCCCCTCGGCCCACTGACGCTCCTTACCGGTCTCAACTCCTCGGGCAAGAGCAGCGTCCTGCAGGCACTGGGGCTGCTGCGGCAGTCGTACGAGACCCAGATGCTCATCCGGACCAAACGCGCCGGAGGCGGGTTGCTGCTCAACGGCGATCTCGTGGCTTTGGGCACCGCGCAGGACGTCCTGCACGAAGATTTTGGCCCCGTGGAAGAACTCCCCGCCATCGATGAGCCGCTCGTTGGCTTCGTCATCGAGGAGGACGGCGAGCAACGCATGTGGGCCGCCACATATGACATTCGTCATCCGGACCGGGACGTCATGCCCCTGGCGGAGGGGTCGGTTCGCTCGCATCTGGCCGAGCAGTCGTTTCAGTACCTGCACGCCGATCGCATCACGCCGGCGGTCACCTACCCGCGCTCCCACCAGATCGCCATTGCGCGCGGGTTCCTCGGCGTGCGAGGCGAGCACACCGTCAACTACCTGCGCCACCACACGGAGCAGGACATGCCCATGGAAGTGCCGGACGGTCCGCTCCGGCATCGAGGCGCCACATCTCCCCAGCTCCTGGACCAGACGATCGCCTGGATGCAGGAGCTGTGTCCGGGTGTCAACATCGAGACGGACCCCGTCGAAGGCACCGACTCGGTCCGTCTCTCCTACGGCTTCGGCGGCACCGCCGGTATCAACGCCACCCGTCGTCGCCGGCCCACCCACGTGGGCTTCGGTCTCACCTATGCGTTGCCCATCGTTGTCGCCTGCCTCACTGCGACGCCCGAGAGCCTGATCCTGCTGGAGAACCCCGAGGCCCACCTGCACCCGAAAGGACAGAGCAGGATGGCCGCATTGCTCTCCGCGGCCGCGGCCACCGGTGCCCAGCTGATCGTCGAGACGCACAGTGACCACGTGCTGAACGGCGTCCGCGTCGCCGTGAAACACGGCGTTCTCCGGCCGCAGGACGTGGTCGTGCACTACTTCCGCGGCAATGGGGCGGGTACCGAGGTCGTCACTCCCCGCATCGACAAGGACGGCATGCTCGAACAGTGGCCCGAGGGCTTCTTCGACGAGTGGGAGAACTCGCTCGACCAGCTGCTGGACTGACGGCAGGGGACGACACAGGGGGAGAGGAAAGAGTGCCACTGCTGTTTCTGAATGAGAAGTCCTGGGGGACCATCTCCGACCCGGCGCGGGCTGAGCGGGCCATGGCTGACTTCGTGGCCGTCGTCCGTGCCGCCGCAGCCGCGGGAGGCACGGCCCTCGTGAGCGAGGTGGACGTCAAGGCACTGGACATCGCCGACGGCTATCCCGTCAACAAGTGGATCGGCGCCAGCCCGCGCAACCGCGCTCTCTGGCAGCGCCTTCGGGCCTTACAGGGTCGCTCACCCGTACGGAGCGTCTTCCCCGCGGAGGATGCCGCCGAACATCTGGAATATCGTCACAATGGCGAGGTCGTCCTCGGCCTGGGCGCCGCGCACTTCATGGATGGCATCGCCGTCAGCCTTCCGGTGGCTCGACAGTGGCAGGCCGACATCGTCACCCTGGAGCGCAGCGAACTCACTGAAGACGACAACGGCACGCTGGAGATGAGGCACGACACTGTCGATGTCCGGCACCTGTCCGCCGAGCCGCATCTCGACGTGCACCTGGACTGGATCCGGGCGGCACGCCGGGAGGGCCTCACCACCGGGTCGCGGATTTGGGACAGCTGTGCCGATCTCTTTCCGCACCTCACGTTCCTGCCGCGGGTCGAGGACCAGCTCAGCGTCCTGAACCCGCACTGGGTGGTACCCGTACGGCGAGCTCTGGAGCGACTGGAGGAAGCCGTCGCCGTGTGGGACCCGGCGAGCATGGCCGAGCCCGAGTGGCGGACCAAGGTGAGCCCGGAGGGCGAGACCCGTAAGCGCGTGTGCCGTTTCACCGATCTGGACGGGGAAACACGCACCTTCGACCTGCATGCCCGATTCACCCCGGGCGCCGGCCGCATCCACTTCCGCTTGGTTCCGGAGGATCGGACGATCCGCCTCGCCCACATCGGCAGTAAGATCCGGCCGGAGGTCTAGGCCCTGTCAGAACAGGGTGCACTGTCCTTCCAGCACCCTGACCCTCGTTGCCGGCGACGGCTTCGGAATCGGCGGAGCTTCCGGCACCTGTGCCTGCTTCCCCTCGGTCTCCCACCATTGGAAGGCCTCGGCCCCTGCCCGGCGATCGCCGCGCGGACCTCGACTACCGTCAACTGCGAGAAGCCACTTCAGGAGCGGGCGATGGACAACGACATTCAGTTGATCAGTGACGGTGATGGACTGGGGGTCATCGGGAATGCAACGGATGTCGAACGCTTCCTCGTCTCGGAAGGACTGTCGTCGAAGGACCTCGGACTGCAACGGCTCAAGTCCATTGTCGGTACCGGAGCTGTAGTCGCGCAGGCAGGTTCGGACATTGCCGCCAATTCCGGTCGCTGGGTGAAGCTGACTCGGGAGTCGGCACAGCTTGTCAAGAAGCTCGCCACGATCGACGGGAAGGTCGACGACGTACTGCGCGCCCAGAAGGACGCTGTGTTGGCCCGCATGATCGGAGTGGGCTTCGTCATCGAGGAGGCCATGACCATTCGAGAGAAGAAGGGTCGGGTCGACGAGGTCACGTGGTCGAAGGTGCAGACCGCGCCGATGACGATCGCAGAAACCCAGGCGTAGGCATTGCGTCAATCGAGGCACTCGCCGAGAAGATGGAGCGCAAGACCAAGATCGGTGATCTCGCCAGGACGGCCAAGGCCGCTGAGTCCATGATTCGGGAGTGGCTCGCTGTTCTGGCTCGCTGCTTCCAACTGCAGGACGCGATTGCAGTGCTCGAACTGGACCGCAGTCGAGCATCCATGTCGCGACCGGCGTCTATGACTTCCGCGGGCGGCTGGGGATTGAGTCTGGTCGCCGGTCATCGGAGGCGAGACGGTGGGTAGACGCGGCCGCAGAGGCGAGGAACAAGGCGCTCGAGACAGGAGCAATGGGCGTCGCTGCTGCCGGAAGCCTCGGCAACGAGACCCTCGACCGTGCCAGCTCGGTAACGGGCAAGCTCTCCAGCGGAATCGCCGAGCGAGCGCGCCGTCGGCGCGGGGGCAGGGAGTAACGAGACGAGGAGGGCTGAGTGAACGCTGACCGCCAGCCACGTGCGCAGCCCGACTGCACCCTCAGTCCTCCGGCCGCCGCCCGTCCCCGTTGTCACCCTCCCAGCCGTCCGCAAGGTTGACGACCGCCCCGCCGCCATCGCGCGGAACCGCCTCGGTCCCCGCCGCAGCATCCGTATGCTTCGTCATCGATCACCGCCTCCCCGGCCCAACGCCCCCGGGAGGGCGCCGTCACGCCGCGCGCTTCGTACCCGTACACACACCGCGCGCACAACCGGTCCGCGTCGGTGCGTCACGACTGGCTAACGCTACGCGACCAGCGGGACCGTGGTCGGCATGACGAACAATCCCGACAGCCCCACCCGTACCACCCAACTCGCCACCCCCACCCGGCGCTTGACCACCACCCCCGCCTCCGCTGACCACACCTTCGAGATGCGTTTCACCTCCACACCCCGAGGAGTTCGTCTCGCCCGGCGGCTGGCAGCCATCCGGCTGGACGCATGGGGAATCCCGTACAGCTCCGAGCCCCACGACGAGATCGACCTGATCGTCGCCGAGCTGAGCTCGAACGCCGTGCGGCACGGCCGCGTCCCCGGCCGTGACTTCCGCCTCCGCCTGCATGTGACGCCAGCGGGCCCGCGCCCCGCGACTGCCCGGATCGAGGTCACCGACAGCCGCGCCGAACGCGTGCCGCGATGCCCTGCCGCCCCACCTGCCTCGGACGGCCCCGGCGCCGAGGAGACCGGCCGTGGCCTGCTCCTCGTATCGCACCTGGCCGCCCGCTGGGACTGGCGCCTATGCCCGACGGCTCGGGCAAGGCGGTCTGGGCGGACTATGTTCTCCCTGGTTCGCCCACCCCTTGCCCGCCGGGCGCGGCGCCTGCCTCAAGGGGTGCGCGACGGATCACCTGACTTTGCGGTGAGTATCGGACGGCGACACGCCATGGTGTCGGGTTCTCGCCGTCCGATACTCACCGCAAATCACTCGGCTGCCTGTTGAGCCTCGGGTCGATGGCGGGCCAGGGCGCGAGCGGCCATCTCCTCCGCCGACAGGACGCCGCGTACGCATGCGTCGGCGTCCTCGCCGGAGGCGGGTGTCGGCCGGAGGCTCTCGGCAGCGAGGGAGCCCGTGGCGCATTCGGCTGCCTTCTTGCGGGCGACGAGATGCCTCGGGTTCTCGGGAGCGCCAAGCGAGATGTACATCTGATACATTTGTGACATGAATGATCCCGTCGTCGAATCCATGGCCGAGGTCCGCAGTCACCTCGCCGACGTCATTGACCGTGCCCGCCGGGCGGAGACCCCGACAATCATCACCCGGCGCGGCAAGCAGGAAGCCGTCGTGATCGACATCCAGGAGTACCAGCGCCTGCGCCGGATCGCCGAAGACGCCGAAGAAGCATGGCTGAACCGGCTGGCCGACGAAGCTGAGTCCGAAGGCATGGAAGGTTCTGTCTCGCTCGAAGAGATGGCCGCCCTGCTCCGTGCCGATCAGGACTGACCCTCATGGGGTACGTCACGCGCTTCACGCCGCACGCGCAGCGGGACATGCTCAAGATCCCGCGCCCGGATGCGCTGCGCATCCTGTATCGCCTCGCCGAACTGCAGAAGGCGATGGACTCGGACGACACAGCAGCGTTCGACATCAAGGCCCTGCGGGGCCACAGTGCCCGATGGCGTTTGAGGGTAGGCGACTACCGCGTCGTCTACACCGTCGAGGGAGGTCAGTTGATCGTCTGGGTCCTGGCCGTCGGTAATCGCCGCGATGTCTACGGCCAGGTTCCCTGAGACCCCGCCGTCCGGGTCATCGGGATCCGCCGCCGCCTAGCCGCGCGGTCCAGGCTGCGCAGGGTCGCTCACATCGGCCCACCGGTTTGTGTGCGGTGGGTGTTACCCCTGACGATCAGCCGCGGAGACGCCCACGTAATGAGTCGTTTGTACGATCACGGACGTATGGCGGTCACGAAGGGCCGAAACAGGTCGATCAGGAGAGAGAGGCGCTCGTGGTCGCACCGGGCTCGCGGAGTGAGGGCAGGACGAAGGTGCGGACGGTCTGCTCGTACTGCGGGGTGGGTTGCGGCATGGTCCTCGACGTCGGCAGGGGGCCGGACGGGCGGCGTACGGTGCTGAAGGCGGCCGGGGACAAGGAGCACCCCGCGAACTTCGGCCGGCTGTGCACCAAGGGCGCGACCACCGCGGACATGCTGGCCGCTCCGGGGCGGCTGACCACGGCCCTCATGCGGCCCGCGCGGGGGGAGGAGCCGGAGCCGGCCGCCGTGGACGCGGCGATCGCCGAGACGGCGCGGCGGCTGCGGGCCGTCGTCGACGAGCACGGGCCGGACGCGGTCGCCCTGTATGTGTCCGGGCAGATGAGCCTCGAGGCGCAGTACCTCGCGAACAAGCTGGCCAAGGGGTTCCTCCGGACCAACCAGATCGAGTCGAACTCCCGGCTGTGCATGGCCAGCGCCGGAACCGGCTACAAGCTGTCCCTCGGCGCCGACGGGCCTCCCGGCTCGTACCAGGACTTCGACAAGGCGGACGTCTTCTTCGTCATCGGCTCCAACATGGCCGACTGCCACCCGATCCTCTTCCTGCGCATGATGGACCGGGTGAAGGCGGGCGCGAAGCTGATCGTCGTCGATCCGCGGCGTACCGCCACCGCCGCCAAGGCTGATCTGTTTCTCCAGGTCAAGCCGGGTACGGACCTGGCGCTGCTCAACGGTCTGCTGCATCTGCTGCATGCGAACGGCCACACCGACCCCGAGTTCATCGCCGCGCACACCGAGGGCTGGGAGGCGATGCCCGCCTTCCTCGCCGACTACCCGCCCGCGGCCGTCGCGGAGATCACCGGCATTCCGGAGGACGACATCCGCGAGGCCGCCCGGCTGATCGGCGAGGCGGGGGAGTGGATGAGCTGCTGGACGATGGGGCTCAACCAGTCCACGCACGGCACCTGGAACACCAACGCCCTGATCAACCTGCATCTCGCCACCGGCGCGATCTGCCGCCCCGGCAGCGGGCCCTTCTCCCTGACCGGCCAGCCCAACGCCATGGGCGGTCGCGAGATGGGGTACATGGGGCCGGGGCTCCCGGGTCAGCGCTCGGTCCTCGTCGATGACGAGCGCGCGTTCGCCGAGGAGCTGTGGGGGCTGCCGGCGGGGACGGTCAGGGCGGACGGTGTCGGCAGGGGCACGGTCGAGATGTTCCAGAAGATGGCCGAGGGCGAGATCAAGGCGTGCTGGATCATCTGCACCAACCCGGTCGCCTCCGTCGCCAACCGCAGGACGGTCATCGAGGGCCTGGAGGCCGCCGAGTTCGTCGTCACCCAGGACGTCTTCGCCGAGACCGAGACCAACGCGTACGCCGATGTCGTCCTGCCCGGCGCCCTGTGGACCGAGGCCGAGGGGGTGCTCATCAACAGCGAGCGCGACCTCACCCTCGCCCAGCCGGCCGCCGACCCGCCCGGCGAGGCGATGGCCGACTGGCGGATCATCGCCGCGGTCGCCCGTGGGATGGGGTTCGAGCAGGGGTTCTCGTACGACAGCGCCGAGGAGGTCTTCGAGGAGATCAAGCGGGCCTGGAACCCCAAGACCGGCTACGACCTGCGCGGTGTGAGCTACGAGCGGCTGCGGACCACCCCGGTGCAGTGGCCGGCCGCCACCGTCGAAGGGCCGGACCGCAATCCCATCCGGTACGTCGGCGAGGACGGCTCGCTCACCTTCCCCACCCCGAGCGGCCGCGCCGTCTTCCACGCCCGCCCGCACATCCCGGCCGCCGAGATGCCGGACGACGACTACCCGTACGTCCTGAACACCGGCCGCCTCCAGCACCAGTGGCACACCCTGACCAAGACCGCCAGGGTGCCCAGGCTGAACAAGCTCAACCCCGGCCCCTTCGTGGAGGTGCACCCGCGGGACGCGGCCGGTCTTGGCATCGCCGACGGGGATTCGGTGGAGGTCGCCTCGCGGCGCGGGCGCGCCGTGCTGCCCGCGGTCGTCACCGACCGGGTGCGGCCGGGGGCCTGCTTCGCGCCGTTCCACTGGAACGACCTGTTCGGGGAGTATCTGAGCGTCAACGCGGTGACCAGCGACGCCGTCGATCCGCTGTCCTTCCAGCCTGAGCTGAAGGTGTGTGCCGTCTCGTTGGCGAAGGTGCCCGCGCCCGTGGTGAACCCCGCCCCGGGCGGGGGTCCGGCCGCCGCCTTCGGCCTGGAGCCCGCCGCGCCGCCCGTGCTGGCCGAGCGCGAACGGCGGTATCTGGTCGGCTTCCTGGCCGGGATCCCGTCCGGCGCCCCCGGCGTTCCCGTGCTGCCCCTGGACGCCCCGTTCACCCGCGAGCACACCCTGTGGGTCAACGGCGTGCTCGCCGGGATGTACTCCCGCACCCCCACGGCCCCCCGGCAGCGCACGGCCGAGGCGACCGAGGCGGCCGGGGCGACCGAGGAGACCCCGGGGCGCCAGGTGGTGATCCTCTGGGCCTCGCAGACCGGGAACGCCGAGGAGTTCGCGGCCGCCACCGCCGCGCGGCTCGCCGCGGGCGGCCACTCCGCGTCCCTGGTCGCGATGGACGAGGCCGACCCCGCCGGCCTGCCCGCCGGCGTCGATCTGCTGCTGATCACCAGCACCTTCGGCGACGGCGACGCCCCCGACAACGGGGCGGGCTTCTGGGACACCCTGGCCGCGCCCGACGCCCTGCGCCTGGAGGGGCGGCGCTACGCCGTCCTCGCCTTCGGCGACTCCTCGTACGACGACTTCTGCGGGCACGGCCGCCGCCTGGACCGGCGCATGGACGAGCTGGGCGCGGTGCGGCTGGCGCCGCGCGCGGACTGCGAGCCGGACTACGAGACGGCGGCCCACGCCTGGCTCGACGGCGTGCTCACCGCCCTGCGGGCCGCCCCGGAGCCGGCGGCCCCCGCGGCGCGGCAGGCCCCGCGCGCCAAGCGACCCGCCCCGGTCACCGCCCGCCTGGCGGGGAACCGGCTGCTCAGCCGGCCGGGTTCCCACAAGGAGGTCCGCCAGTTCACCTTCGACACCCGCGACAGCGAGGAGCCCCTCGACTACGAGGCGGGCGACGCCCTCGGCGTGCGGCCGCTCAACTCCCCGGACCTCGTGACGGAGTGGCTGACCCTCACCGGCCTGGACACGGACGCCGCCGTGGACGTCGACGGCGTGGGGGAGGTCTCCTTCGGCGAGGGCCTGTCGCGCCACCTGGACATCACCCGCGTCACCCCCGAGCTGCTGCGCTTCGCCACCGAACGCGCCCGCGACCCGCACCGGTTGAAGCGGCTGCTGCGCCCGGACAACAAGGGCGAGCTGGCGAAGTGGTCCTGGGGCCGGCAGGCCGTGGACGTGGTCGCCGAGTTCGGCATACGGGCCGACGCGCGGGAGTGGGCCGGGGTCCTGGGCCGCCTCCAGTCGCGCCTGTACTCCATATCCTCCAGCCCGTTGACCGACCCCCATCTGGTGTCGCTGACGGTCTCCGTGGTCCGGTACGAGAATGTGCACGGCCGACCGCGCCAGGGGGTCTGCTCGCCCTTCCTCGCCGACGCCCCGGCCGACACCCCGGTGCCGGTCCACGTCCAGCGCTCGCCCTACTTCCGCCCGCCCGCCGACCCGGCGACCCCCATGGTGATGGTCGGCCCCGGCACCGGCGTGGCGCCCTTCGTCGGCTTCCTGGAGGAGCGCCGGGCGCGTGGACACCGGGCGCCCAACTGGCTGTTCTTCGGCGAGCAGCGCCGGGCCACCGACTTCTACTACGAGCGGGAGCTGACCGCCCTCCTCGCCGAGGGCGCCCTCACCCGCCTGGACACCGCCTTCTCCCGCGACCAGCGGGCCAAGATCTACGTCCAGGACCGGATGCGCGAACACGGCCCCCAGCTGTGGTCCTGGCTCCAGGACGGCGCCCACTTCTACGTCTGCGGCGACGCCTCCCGCATGGCCAAGGACGTCGACCAGGCCCTGCGGGACATCGCCGCCGTCCACGGCGGCCTGAGCGAGGCGGACGCGGCGGCGTACGTCAAACAGCTCGCCGTGGACAGGCGCTATGTGCGTGACGTCTACTGACCCCGCCCCGACAGCCGCCGTATGACGGCTCAGCGCACCCGCAGGACGTCGAGCGCCGCGAGGGCCACCTGGAGCTCTATGCGCTGCTCGCCGGACTCGAGGTCGCAGTCGAGCAGCCGCTCGATGGTGCGCAGGCGCTGGTAGACGGTCTCCCGGGACAGGCCGCCGCGGCGCGCCGCCGTGGTCTTGTTGCCCGCCGCGTCCAGGTAGTGGCGCAGGGTCGCGAGCAGGTCGGTGTGGTGCCGGGCGTCGTGGTCGATGAGCCGGCCGAGCTGCCGTTCGGCGTAGCTCTGGATGCGGGTGTCCTTGCGCAGCGCGTACAGCAGTCGGCGCAGGCCGATGTCGGACAGCTCGTGGAAGGACCTGCCCGCGGGGAGGGGCTGGCCGGGCAGGGCCGCCTCGGCCACGCGCGCCGCCTCGCGCAGCGAACGGGCGGTGTCGGAGAGGTCCGTGACCTCGGAGCCGACGCTCACCACCGCCCCCGGGTCCAGGTCCAGCGCGACGCGGCTGAGCCGTTCGACCGTGGGCCGCCACGGCTGGACGGGGCGCAGGGCCAGCAGAAGGCCGATCCGGCCGGGGGACAGGGCGCCGACGAGCGCCGGAACGCCCGCCGTCCGCAGCTCCTGGGACAGCCGGCTCTCCGGCTCCGCGCCGTCGCCGTCGCCGTCGGCGCTGCTTCGCAGGTCCACGAGGACGGCGACGAAACGTCCGGCGTCGGCGGGCAGGCCCAGCGCGGCGAAGCGGGCGCGGGCGTCCTCGGGCGAGCGGTGGCGCTGCTCGGCGAGGTGGCGCAGGGCGCTGCGCTGCGCCGTGCGCTCCCAGGGGGTGGCGTGGATGAGCCGGGCGATGGTCAGCGCCATCGCCGTCCGCTCCAGCACGGCCACGTCCTCGGGCCCGAAAGCGCCGGCGGGCCCGGCGGGCAGCATGGCCGCCCGGCCCCAGCGCTCCCCCTGGTACTCCACGGGGGCCACCAGCCAGCCCTCGGGCCCGAGCACCTCCGCGTGGTCGCCGGGCGGGGTCGCCCGGGAGCGCTGCTCCCAGCCGCCGAGCGCCTCCTCCACCGTGCCGCCGGAGGGTTCGCAGATGAGCGCCTGGTGCACCAGGTTCTCCAGGACGACCGTGTGGCCGCTCATCTCCGCCGCCGCGCGCACCACGTCCTCCGGGCCCGCGCCGCGCAGCGTCAGCGCGGTGAACGCCTCGTGGATCCGCTGGGTCCTGCGCATCGCCTCCGCCTGGTCGCCGAGGATGCGCGCGTGAACGACCTGGGTGACCTCCAGGAAGTTGACGTCCTTGGCCAGGGTGACCAGAGGGAGGCCACGGTTCCGGCAGGCCTGGACGAGCGCGGGCGGCGGCCGGTGGTAGCGCCGGATCAGCTCGATGACCAGCGCGGCGGCCCCGATGTCGGCCAGCTCGTCCACGTATCGGCGCACCCCCGCCGCGTCCTCGGGCAGGGGCATGCCGGTGGTCAGGACGAGCTCGCCGCCCTTGAGGAAGGAGGCGGGGTCGGTCAGCTCGGTGATGTGGACCCAGCGGACCGGGCGGCCGAGTCCGGCCGCGCCGGTGACCACCCGGGGCTGCCCGGCGGCCAGGACGGGGAAGGCCAGCACGTCGGCCACGGTGAGCGGGTGGCCGACCGCGGTCGCACCCGGGCCGTCCGCGTCCGGTGGCCCGGCCGTCCGGTGGTTCTCGCCCACGGTGCCTCCCTGCGTGTCGGGCCACTCTGACAAGCATCGCTGACCTGCGCAAGAGCGGTCGGAGGGCGGTGGAGGAGGCCGTCCGGTTGACACAGTGTCCGAACGACGCGGCCGCCCTGGACAGTTCACGCGTTGTCGCCGGCTGGGGCGGTGGGAATGCTCGAAGCGCCGAACCACACACCACCACCCAGGCCGGAGACGCATATGACCGCACTGTCGCCGCACCTTCGCCAGGCCACGCCCGTGGTGGCGGTCCGGGGCGAGGGCGTCCACCTCTACGGCGAGGACGGGCGCCGCTATCTCGACTTCACCGCGGGCATCGGGGTCACCAGCACCGGCCACTGCCACCCCAGCGTGGTCGCGGCCGCCCAGGAGCAGGTGGGCACGCTCGTCCACGGCCAGTACACGACGGTCATGCACCCGCCGCTGCGGCGGCTGGTCGAGAAGCTGGGCGAGGTGCTGCCGCCCGGCCTGGACAGCCTGTTCTTCACCAACTCCGGCAGCGAGGCCGTGGAGGCCGCGCTGCGGCTGGCCCGCCAGGCCACCGGCCGCCCCAACGTCCTGGTCTGCCACGGCGGTTTCCACGGCCGGACCGTGGCCGCCGCCGCCATGACCACCTCGGGCATCCGCTTCCGGTCCGGCTTCTCGCCGCTGATGAGCGGGGTGGTCGTCACCCCGTTCCCGACCGCCTACCGGTACGGCTGGGACGAGGAGACCGCCACCCGCTTCGCGCTCCGCGAGCTCGACTACACCCTCCAGACGATCTCCTCGCCCGCCGACACGGCCGCGGTCATCGTCGAGCCGGTGCTCGGCGAGGGCGGATATGTGCCCGCGACCCGCGCCTTCCTGGAGGGGCTGCGGGAGCGGGCGGACCGCCACGGCTTCCTGCTGATCCTCGACGAGGTGCAGACCGGCGTGGGCCGCACCGGCCGGTTCTGGGGACACCAGCACTTCGGCGTCGTGCCGGACATCCTGGTCACCGCCAAGGGGCTGGCCAGCGGCTTCCCGCTGTCCGGCATCGCCGCCTCCGAGGAGCTGATGGCCAAGGCGTGGCCGGGCTCGCAGGGCGGTACGTACGGCGCCAACGCGGTGGCGTGCGCCGCGGCCTGCGCCACCCTCGACGTCGTGCGCGACGAGAAGCTCGTGGAGAACGCCGAGGCGATGGGGGCGCGGCTGCGGCTGGGCCTTGAGGCGGTGGCCGAGCGGACCCCGGCCATCGGGGATGTCCGGGGCCTCGGGCTGATGCTGGCCAGCGAGTTCGTCACCGAGGACGGCGAGCCCGACCCCGAGACCGCCGCCCGGGTGCAGCGGGCCGCCGTCGACGAGGGGCTGCTTCTGCTGCTGTGCGGGGCCTGGAACCAGGTGGTGCGGATGATCCCGGCGCTCGTGATCGACGAGGCGGCGATTGACGAGGGCCTGCGGGCGTGGGAGAACGCGGTGGCAGTCGGCACCTCGCCGGCCGGGCGTTGACGCCCGTCATCTCGCAGAACAACTCGACCCCGCCGACCCGCCGACCCGTCAGGAGTGACCCCGTGAGCATCATCGACGACGTACCGAAGCAGCTGTTCATCGCCGGTGCCTGGGCGGACGCCGCGGACGGCGCCACCATGCCCGTGGACAACCCCGCCACCGGGGAGATCCTCTGCCAGGTCGCCGACGCGGGCCCCAAGGACGCCCGGCTCGCGGAGGACGCGGCCGTCCAGGCGCAGCAGGAGTGGGCCCGTACGGCTCCGCGCGCCCGGAGCGAGATCCTGCGCCGCGCCTACGAGATCATCCTCTCCCGCACCGATGAACTCGCCGCCCTGATGACCTCCGAGATGGGCAAGCCGCTGGCCGAGGCGCGGGGGGAGGTGGCGTACGCGGCCGAGTTCCTCCGTTGGTTCTCCGAGGAGGCGGTGCGGATCGACGGCGGCTACGGTGTCCTGCCGGACGGCCGCAACCGCATGGTGCTGGGGCGCCGCCCGGTCGGCCCCTGTCTGCTGATCACCCCGTGGAACTTCCCGCTGGCCATGGGCACTCGCAAGATCGGCCCGGCCATCGCGGCGGGCTGCACGATGGTGCTCAAGCCCGCCCCGCAGACCCCGCTGTCCAGCCTGGCGCTGGCCGGGATCCTCAAGGAGGCCGGGCTGCCGGACGGCGTGCTGAACGTCGTCACCACCTCCCGGGCCGGAGAGGTCTGCGAGCCGCTGCTGCGCGGCGGCCGGATCCGCAAGCTGTCCTTCACCGGCTCCACGCAGGTCGGGCGGCTGCTGCTGGCCCAGTGCGCGGACGCGGTCGTACGCACCTCGATGGAGCTGGGCGGCAACGCCCCGTTCATCGTCTTCGACGACGCCGACCTGGATGTGGCCGTGGACGGCGCGATGGTGGCCAAGATGCGCAACATGGGCGAGGCGTGCACCGCCGCCAACCGCTTCTTCGTCCACCGGCCGGTGGCCGAGGAGTTCGCGCGGCGCCTCGCCGACCGCATGGGCGCGCTGGTCGTGGGCCCGGGCACGCAGGACGGGGTCGATGTGGGCCCGTTGATCGACGGCGCGGGCCGCGCCAAGGTCGAGGAGCTGGTCGCCGACGCGGTGGAGCGCGGCGCCCGGGTGATGGTCGGCGGCCGCACCCCGGAGGGGCCGGGCTGCTTCTACCCGCCGACCGTGCTCACCGACGTGGACCCCGGCAGCCGGCTGATGGCGACGGAGATCTTCGGCCCGGTGGCGGCCATCCTCACCTTCGACGACGAGGACGAGGTGGTGCGCCGGGCCAACGACACCCCCTGGGGCCTGGTCGGCTATGTCTTCACGGAGGGTATGGACCGCGCCTTCCGGGTCGGCGAGCGGCTGGAGGTGGGCATGGTCGGGCTGAACACCGGCCTGGTGTCCAACCCGGCCGCGCCGTTCGGCGGCGTCAAGCAGTCCGGGCTGGGCCGGGAGGGCGGCCGGGTCGGGATCGAGGAGTTCCTGGAGTACCAGTACCTGGCGGTGCCGGTGCGATGACGGCGCGCCCCGTAGCGAGTTGACCGGACCGAGTTGACCGGTACGGGGCAGGCCGTGTGCGTACGCTGACTCGGCGTACGCGGGGGCGAAAGACCGTCTACATGATCGGGTAGGGTCTACTTCGCGCGCGTGAGAACCAAGCGCGCACGACGCGCTGAGCAAGGACCAAGCCGGCGCAATCCCCAAGCGCCCGGGCGACCAAGTGCATTCCGTCCCGGCCGGTGTTGGGGAAGTACGTCTTTTTCGGGTCGCTGACCTACGGGGGCTTCATGAGTCAGGAATCCCCTTGCTTCAGTTGGCAATCCATCGCGATCATCTGACGAATCAAGGAGACGAGAAGTGCGAATTTCCCAGCGAATAGCGGCGACTGCCGCGTCCGCTGCCGTAATCCTCGGCGGCGCCGTGCTCACCGCCCCGACCGCCTCGGCGGCATCCCTGCCGAGGGCGTGCAACCTGATCGTTACGCAGACCAAGGAGGCTTCGGCGGCCGTGAACCTGCGCAGCGGCCCCGGAACGAGTTACACCTCCCTGGGACTCCTTTCCAAGGGTACCGATTTCACCGAGTACTGCACCAAGGATTACAAGTGGAGCTACGGTAAGGTCACCAGCGGGGCCAACAAGGGGAAGAAGGGATGGGTCAAGTACTCCCTCCTCAACCCCGTCGAGAAGTGATAACCCGCGCTGCAATTCCTTCGCGCGCACAGAACACTTTCTGAAGCCATAGTGTAGAGCCAAGTCAAAGCCCAACGTCGTTGCCGTACTCGCAGGCGCGGCTGGCGGACTTGGCCGAATGTAATTCACGCGCGTCGCCCGGGGCGGCCAGGCTCCGCTCGCCTGCGGCGAACGGCCCCTGGCCGCCCGCCTGCTTCACCACCTACAGGCGGGCACACCGCTCTTGGGCAACAGGGCTCTCCCGTCTGCGCGAGACACCGACGAGCAGTGGAAGTTGAACGAGCCGCTCCTGCCGCTGGGCGAGTACGGCCCGTACCCCGAGCGGCCGCGGAATCAGTTCGAGGGGGGGATCTGGCGCTCCGTCCGTGGCCGGGACCGGGCGCGGGCCGCTGCTCGTGGAGGCGCTCGCCGATTGATGGTCGGTGCTGGACCGATTACCGGTGGGGAAAACGGTCCGCGCCGAACTGAACCTGCCTCGCTGACGGTTCGACCGCCGTCTACAGGGTGGCCGGAGACCAAGGTCACGTGCTGCGACCTCGCAGGCGAAGGCCAGGCGCCTAGGACTTCCCCCTTCCGGACAGCTTGGGCAGGACCGACCGGGCGAACTGCGTGGCCGCCATGCAGTTGGCGCTGGTTCCCGTCAGGTGCCTCGGGGGGATGCGGGCGAGAACGGCCGCATAGCCGAAGGAGGTTGGCCAGGAGACCTCACAGCTGTCGCTGGCGGCGTCGGCGTGGGCGGTCGCGGAGGGGATGCCCGAGAGGTCCACCGCCTTCTCCGGGGTCTCGCGGTCGGAGATCAGCTGGATCGGGGCGGGGGCGTACGCGAGCGTGTAGGAGAAGTCGGTGTCGGCGCCGTACTCGGCGGACTGCCACTTGCAGGTCCGCACGCTCGTCGAGCCGCTCTGGTAGCCGCCCCGTGTTCCCGTGTCCACGAGCTGGTGATCCGCGATGAGGTCGTTGTCGATGATGTCGCACGGGTTGCCGCTCGCGGCGATGGGGCTGACGCTCGGCGTGGCCCCGGCACGGTCCCCGCCCTTGCCTGCGGGCGGATCGGGGGTGTTCAGTAAGGTCACCGTGCCCCAGGTGGCGGCCGTTCCGACGGCCAGGCCGAGCGCGGCGAGCGCGGCCCGGCGGCGGCGTACCGACCGGTGAGGGCGGGTGGGTACGGCATCGGAAGCGGAGTCCTCACCGTTCCCCGGCACCGCGCCCGAGCCCCCGAGCAGGACCAGTGTCGCCGTCCTGCGCTCGCTGATCATCGCGCTGACACCGGCGGGCAGCCATTCCGTGTCCTCGGCGGACGTGGCGAGATGCCTCAGCGCATCGGGGACGCGGGGCCGCCGGGCGGGCTCCCCGGCCAGGCACTCCGTGAGGAAGGTGACGAGCCCGTCCGGTACGCCGGTCAGGTCGGGCTCCTCGTAGACGGTGCGGTAGAGGACCACCTCGGGGCGGCCTTCTCCGTACGGGGCGTGCCCGGTGGCGGCGTAGACGAGGACGCAGGCGAGGGCGAAGACGTCGGACTCGGGTCCGGTCTGCTGCCCGCGCGCCTGCTCCGGCGACATGAACCCGGGGGTGCCGATCACCGAGGTCGACAGGTGGGCGGCGTCCAGGGCCCGGGCGATGCCGAAGTCGATGACGCGCGGACCGTCGTCGGCGAGGATCACGTTGCCCGGCTTCAGGTCTCGGTGGACCAGCCCGGCGGTGTGGATGGCTGCCAGTCCCTCGGCGAGACCGGAGCCCAGCACCCGCAGGGCCTTGTAGGGCAGCGGCCCGTGCGTCCTGACCGCCTGCTGGAGGGAGGGGCCCGCAATGTACGCCGTCACGAGCCACGGCGGGTCGGCTTCCGGATCGGCGTCCACGACCTGCGCGGTGTAGAACCCGCCGACCTTGCGCGCAGCCGCCACCTCCAGCGCGAAGCGGCGCCGGAACTCCGCGTCCGAGGCCAGTTCGGGGGCCACCACCTTCACGGCCACCAGCCGGCCGCCCGGGGAACGCCCCAGGAACACCTGCCCCATCCCACCGCGCCCGAGCCTCCGCAGCAGCCGGTACGGGCCGACGTGCCGCAGGTCTCCCGCTCCCAGGGGCTCCATCAGGCGACCGTCCACAACTGGATGACGGACAGCAGCTTGGCGTTGTCGGTCGCGGCGGCGAGGGTCTTGCCGTCCGGGCTGAACGCCAGGTCGCCCGCACCGCTGCGCCCCGCCTCCACGGTGACGATCCGTTTGCGGGAGGCAACGCCCCACAGACTGACCCCGCCCCCGCCCGCCCTGCCACCGAAGCCCCCGGCCAGCAGAGAGCCGTCCGGGGTGAACGCCATCGACTGATAGCCGGAGTCGGCGTCCGCGAGGGTCTCCAGCTTGTGCGAGGACACGTCCCACAGCGCGATCCCGCCGAAGGAGCCGGCCAGGCTCCTGCCGTCCGGGCTGAACTCGAGGGAGGTCACCCCGAACGCGTCGGTGCTCTCCAGCGGCAAGGTCGCGATGAGCGAGCGGGAGACGACGTCCCACAGTGCGACCCCGCCCTTCAGCTCGTCGCCGTAGCCGGCGGCCAGGATCTTGCCGTCCGGGCTGAAGGCCACGCTGCGCACCGCGCTGGTGCCGCTTCCCTTGCCCGCTCCGACGACCAGGGGGTCGATGGGGTTCCCGGAGGGGACCTCCCACAGCGGAACCTTCCCGATGCAGTCGCGGCCGCCCCGGCCGGCGGCCACGATCCGGCCGTCCGGGCTGAGGGCCACCGCCTCGATCCCCATCAGCGACTTGCCCTCGGTGCCGGAGACCACCGCGGTGACCTCGTTGCGGGAGGCGGCTTCCCACACCCTGACCGCCCCGATGTCCGAGGCGCTCTCGCCCTTGCTGATGTCCCGGGGCCGGTGGTAGCCGTGCGCGAGGAGCCCGGTCCGGCTGAATGCGACGGGGCCGCCGGAGCCGATCGTGTCCGGTACCGGCAGGACGGCGACCCGACTGCGGGAGGTGATGTCCCAGAGCCCGAGCACGCCTTCGACACTGATCGCCATGAGCCGGCCGTCCGGGCTGTAGGCCAGCCTGGGGACCGTATCGGTCTTGCCGAGGTCGAGGGTGGCCAAGGGGATGAGCTTCTCGGCCGCGGGCACGTCCTTCTGCCCGCCGTTCGATCCGCCGCCGCTACCGCCCCCTTGGCCCTTCGCCTCGTCCCGCGAGGCCAGTCCGATGCCCACTGGGACGGCGACGGCGGCGAGGGCGGCCGCGCCGGCGGCTGCCAGTAAGGCCCGGCGACCGGGGCCCCGGCCGCCGCCCAGGGCTGCCTGCTCGGCCTGCCGTTCGCCGACCATCCCCGCGAACTGCGGCGGCAGCCACGCGGTGCCCGGCTCCTGGGACCCGTCGGCCCCGTCGGACGGTGCGGTCAGGCGGTCGACGACCTCCGCGACCGTGGGCCGGTCGGCGGGGTCCTTCGCCAGACAGGCGGAGAGCAGCCCGGCGAGAGGGTCCGGTACGCCGTCGAGGTCCGGGTCGGTGCTGATGATCCGGTGCAGGGCGTCCGAACCCCGTTCCCCGCCGAACGGGGTGCGCCCGGTGGCTGCGTAGACCAGGACCCCGGCGAGGGAGAAGACGTCCGACGCGGGGCCCGGCTCGGCGCCGCGGACCTGTTCGGGCGACAGGAACCAGCCGGCGGTGCCGCCCACGGTCATGGACGGGTGGGCGGCTTCCAGGGCGCGGGCGATGGCGAAGTCGGTGACCCGCGGGCCGTCGTCGGCGAGGATCACGTTGCCCGGGGTGAGGTCCCGGTGGAGCAGGCCGGCGGCGTGGACGGCCGCAAGCCCTTCGGCGAGGCCGGAGCCGAGGACCCGTACGGCCCCGTGGGGCAGTGGTCCGTGCGCGTCCACCGCCTGTGCCAGGGACGGGCCGGGGATGTACGCGGTGGCCAGCCACGGCGGATCGGCCCGGGGATCGGCGTCCACGATATGCGCGGTGTAGAACCCGCCGACCTTGCGGGCCTCGGCCACCTCCTGTGCCAGGATCCGCCGGAACTCCCCGTCGGCGGCGAGTTTGGGGGTCACGACCAGAACGGCGACGAGCCTGCCGCCCCGGGTGCGGCCCAGGAACACCCGGCCGAGGTCCCCGTGTCCGAGGTTCCCGATCAGCCGGTAGGGACCTACGTGACGCGGATCTCCCGATTCCAAGGGCTGAACCATCGGTGGATCCCTTCAATCGGTTCCGAAGGCGGGGGAAGCATAGCCACGGTCTCCGCAATGCGTCGGTGGAAAAATGTTCTAGGGGGGAGGGGCCTTCTGATGAGCGGTGGCGGGTGCGGACAGGTGTTCCTGGCGCGATCTGTCGTGCGATTACGGGCCCTGGCAGATCGCGTATGGGCGCTTCCGCCGCCGGCAACGCGAGGGTGCGTGGGCCCGGCTGTTGACCCAGGAACGGGCGTCGGCGGGCCTGCCGCCGTCGTCGCGGGTCATTCCTCGTGGTCATTCCTCGTGCAGGGCGTCCCGTGCCGCGTCGACGAAGTCCGTGAGGGCGCCCCAGAAGGGGCGGTAGGCGGCATCGAAGTGCCCTACGGCCTCGGGGTCGTCGGACCGCATGCCCCGCAGCGCGCGGTGGAACGGGCCGGTCGCCTTCTGGAGCGCGTTCGCCGCCGCGGCGGCGCCGGGTGGTCCCTCCAACTCGACCACGCGCACGCGCCGCCGCAGCTTTCCGTAGGCGTCGAGTTCCCGCTCGACCAGCTCGGCGAGGGCGGCGGCCCGGCGTTCGGGGTCGGCGGTCCGCTGGGCGGCGGACACCTCCCAGTACACCTCGGCCGTCTGGTGCGCGTGCTCGATCAGATCGAGGTACGCCGTGCGCCGGCCCTCGCGCAGCCGCTCCGACTGCTGGGCCCTGGCGGCGGTTTCCGCCTGGATCCGGGCGGCCCGGGTGTTGCCCCGGCTGGTGACCCAGCTCGCCACTACGGCGGTGCCGCCGGTGAGGGCGGCGATCCAGAACGTGCTGTCAGGCAAGACCCGTGCTCCTCGGTTCGTCATGTCAGGCGGGCGGCCACCATCCCCCGATCGTAGGAAGATTAGGAAGATACGGAAGACGGAACGGTTCGGCGGTGCGGCGCGGGAGATACGTTCCGGGGCATGAGCGCATCCGGACTGCGGCCGGTCGTCACGGAGTTGAGGCTGTCGGCCTTCAAGACACACTGCCGCGCGGCCTTTCCCCTGGGGCCGCTCACCTTGATCGCCGGGCCCAGCGGAAGCGGCAAGTCCGGTGTGCTGGAGGCGTACGCGGCGCTCGCGCGCCTGGCGGGCGGCCACCGTCTGGAGGAGGTCTTCCGCGATCCCGCGGGGTATATCCCGCGGCGCGCGCGGCCGGACGGGCAGGGGCGGCGCGGCTTCCGGATCGGCTGCACGGTGGACGGCCCGGTCGGGCCGGTGCGGCTGGATGTCGCGGTGCAGGCGGAGCCCGAGCTGCGGATCGTGGGCGAGCGGATGACCGGCGCGGGGGAGACCCTGCTGGAGACGGCGCTGCGCGACCCGGGGCGGCGCCGGGTGCAGGCCGCCTGGCACACGGCGGGGGCGGTGGCGGTGACCCGGGCGCCGCTGCCCGACGACCGGCTGGCGACCTCGCTGCTGCCGCTGCGGGTGGCGGGCAACACCCAGGGGCAGCTGCTCGCGCTGGCCGCGGCCGAGCAGGTCGTCGTGGCGCTGCGGTCGGTCTTCGTATGCGACCCGCGGCCGGAGCGGATGCGGGCGCCGGTGCCGCCGCGGGACGGGCGGCTGCGGGGCGGCTGCGAGAACCTCGCGGCGGTGCTGCGGCGCACCAGCCGGGAGTGCGGCAGCCGGCACGCGGCGCTGGTCGCGGCGGTGCGGGCGGGGTGCACCGGGCCGGTGGAGGACCTGGTCACGGAGGGCCCGGCGGGCGGGGTGGTGCGGGCGCTGCTGGCCCAGGGGGAGCTGGGGGCGATGCCCGTCGAGCGGCTGGGGGACGGCGAGCTGCGCTATATCGCGCTCGCGCTGGTGCTGCTCACCGGGCCGGGGGTGCTGGAGATGGACGCGGGGGCGGATGTGCTCTCGGCGCGGCAGGCGCTGACGGTGCTGGCCGACGGGTTCGACCGGTGCCTGGACCGGCGGCAGGCGCGGGCGCTGCTGGGGGTCGCGGCACGGATGTGCGCACGGGGGCACATCCGGCTGGTGGGGACGGTGGCGGAGCCGCCGGTGGCGGACCCGCCGGGGGCGGGGGAGGTCACCGGGGCGACAGTGGTAAACCTGGGGTGTGAGCGAGGCACGAGAGTACCGACACCCCGATGACCCGCCCCGGGACCACCCCGCGGACGTGCCGGCGTTGCAGCGTCGGCTCGCCGCGTTCGCCGCGGCGCGCGACTGGCAGCCCTACCACACGCCCAAGAACCTGGCCACGGCGCTGAGCGTCGAGGCGTCGGAGCTGGTGGAGATCTTCCAGTGGCTCACGCCGGAGGAGTCGGCGCGTGTGATGGAGGACGAGGGGAGCGCGGCCCGGGTGGAGGACGAGGTCGCCGATGTGCTGGCGTATCTGCTCCAGTTCTGCGAGGTGTTGGGGATCGACGCGCTGGAGGCTCTCGCCGCCAAGATCGACCGCAATGAGCTCCGTTTCCCGGCCACCAAGCGGTAAAGATCTTGGATCTGTCACTCTCCGTAGTGACAAAGTTATCCATAGCGCAACTGTTGTCAACAGATTCCTGAATTCCCCTAGCTTTTCTGCCTGTTAGTCATCACTCTGGGTAGTGGAGGAGTGACGGGTGTGGGAAGTCCGTTGAGAGGGGTTCGGGTCATGGACGCTATGCGGCTGATCGGTGTCACTCGGCGCGCCCTGGCGCAGGCCGGGACCGTGCACGACATCGTGGCCGAGGCTTGGCAGATACAGGCGCTCGCGGAGGCGATCGGCAGTCGCTTCGTGGCGAGCGGCCCGGCGGCGGCGCGTGCGGAGGCGCGCGGCCTGTGCGAGGCGGGAAGCAGGGCGCGCGGCGCCCTGTTCCACCCCGCGCTGCACCACCCCGCCCTGCGCGGCGGGGGCTTACGGGCGAGTCAGCTGACCGAGGTGGGAGATCCGAGGGAGGTGCTGCCGGCCCTCGGCGATCTGCTCGCGGAAGCGGGCTTCGCGCTGGTCGGCGTCGCCTCCAACACGGACGAGGAGGCGCTCTACTGGCAGTGCGTCGAGGCGATCGACGCGGCGGACGAGGCGCGGGACCGGGTGCACGGGATGCTGAGGCACCTCACGGTGCTGGAGTGGGGTGGCGCGGCATGACAGTGCAGGATGGGACGCATGGATCTGCGAATCTTCACCGAGCCCCAGCAGGGGGCGAGCTACGACACCCTGCTCACCGTCGCCAAGGCCACCGAGGACCTCGGGTTCGACGCGTTCTTCCGCTCCGACCACTACCTGAAGATGGGGGATGTCGACGGGCTGCCCGGCCCCACCGACGCGTGGATCACCCTCGCCGGGATCGCGCGCGAGACCCGGCGGATCCGGCTGGGCACCCTGATGACGGCGGCGACCTTCCGGCTGCCGGGCGTGCTCGCGATCCAGGTCGCGCAGGTGGACCAGATGTCCGGCGGGCGCGTGGAGCTGGGCCTGGGCGCGGGCTGGTACGAGGAGGAGCACCGGGCCTACGGCATCCCCTTCCCGGCGGAGAAGTTCGCCAGGCTGGAGGAGCAGCTGGCCATCGTCACCGGCCTGTGGGGCACGCCGGTCGGCGAGACGTTCAGCTATGAGGGGACGTACTACCAGCTCGCCGACTCTCCCGCGCTGCCCAGGCCCGCGCAGGGCCAGGTGCCCGTGCTGATCGGCGGCCATGGGAAGACCCGCACGCCCCGTCTCGCGGGGCAGTACGCGGACGAGTTCAATATGCCCTTCGCCTCGGCGGAGGACAGTGAGCGGCAGTTCGGGCGGGTGCGGGCGGCGGCCGAGGCGGCCGGCCGCAAGGGCGACGACCTGGTGTACTCCAACGCGCTGGTGGTCTGCGTCGGCAAGGACGACGCCGAGGTCGCCCGGCGGGCCGGCGCGATCGGGCGTCAGGTGGACGAGCTGAAGGAGAACGGCCTGGCGGGCTCGCCGGCCGAGGTCGTCGACAAGATCGGCCGCTTTGCGCAGGCCGGCTCCTCCCGGATCTACCTCCAGATTCTGGACCTGGACGACCTCGACCACCTGGAGCTGATCTCCTCCCAGGTCCAGGCCCAGCTGGGCTGAACCCCACGCGACACCGCACTGACGCAACACCGCAACACCGCACCACCCTGAGCAAGGAGCACCTGTGATGTCTGCCCGCCGTACGTCCCTGGCCGCCGCCCTGGAGCGCGGGCCGCTCGTCCTCGACGGCGGGCTGTCCAATCAGCTGGAGGCGCAGGGCTGCGATCTCTCCGACGAGCTGTGGTCGGCCCGGCTGCTGACCGACGACCCACAGCAGATCGAGGAGGCCCACGCGGCGTATGCGCGGGCGGGCGCACAGGTGCTGATCACCAGCAGCTACCAGGCGACCTACGAGGGGTTCGCCCGCCGGGGCGTGCCGGAGAAGGAGGCCACGGCGCTGCTGGAGCGCAGCGTGGAGCTGGCGCGCCGGGCGGCCGAGGGCGAGGGCGGCGGCACCGCCGGCCGGCCGGTGTGGGTGGCCGCCTCCGTCGGGCCGTACGGGGCGATGCTGGCGGACGGCAGCGAGTACCGCGGGCGCTACGGGCTCGGCGTCGGCGAGCTGGAGGCGTTTCACCGGCCGCGGATCGAGGCGCTGGCCGCGGCCGGGCCCGATGTGCTCGCCCTGGAGACGGTGCCGGACACCGACGAGGCCGAGGCGCTGCTGCGGGCGGTCGAGGGCTGCGGGGTGCCGGTGTGGCTGTCGTACAGCATCGCGGGGGAGCACACCCGGGCCGGGCAGCCGCTGCGCGAGGCGTTCGCCCTGGCGGCGGGGAACGACCAGGTGCTGGCCGTGGGCGTCAACTGCTGCGAGCCGGGCGACGCCGACCGCGCGGTGGAGATCGCCGCCGAGGCCACCGGCAAGCCGGTGGTCGTCTATCCGAACAGTGGCGAGGAGTGGGACGCCAAGGCCCGCGGCTGGCGCGGGCGGGCCACGTTCGACCCGGCGCGGGTGAAGGCGTGGCGCGACGCGGGCGCGCGGCTCATCGGCGGCTGCTGCCGGGTGGGGCCGGACCGGATCGAGGAGCTGGCGGCCGTGATGGCCGACGAGGGGAGGTGAGGAGAGGGCCCGAGCAACCCGAGCAACCCGAACAACCCGTGCGAGAGGAAGGGGCTTAAACAATTAGAAACGCGGTGGGGGTCCGGCGATACTCGGACGGGTGTTCCTGACGATAACCACCACCGGCAGCGCCGAGAGCCCCGCGACCGACCTCGGATTTCTGCTGCACAAGCATCCTGACAAGGCGCAGCGGTTCTCGACCTCTCATGGCACGGCGCATGTCTTCTACCCCGAGGCGGACAGCGAGCGCTGCACGGCGGCGCTGCTGCTGGAGGTGGACCCGGTGGCGCTGGTGCGCCGGGGCCGGGGCAAGGGCCGGGGCGGCGCCCCCGACGCGGCCCTGGGGAACTACGTCAACGACCGCCCCTACGCGGCCTCTTCCCTGCTCGCCGTCGCCCTGAGCAGTGTCTTCTCCAGCGCGCTGAAGGGCCGGTGCAAGGCGCGCCCCGAGCTGCCGGAGCGGGCGATGCCGCTGCGGATCGAGGTGCCCGCCCTCCCCGCGCGCGGCGGCGCCGAGCTGGTGGTGCGGCTGTTCGAGCCGCTGGGCTGGGCGGTGACGGCCGAGCCGGTTCCGCTGGACGAGCGGTTCCCGCAGTGGGGCGACTCGCGCTACGTCCGGCTGGTGCTGGAGGGCGAGCTGCGGCTGGCCGACGCGCTGCGCCATCTGTATGTACTGCTGCCGGTGCTCGACGACGCCAAGCACTACTGGGTGGCCCCGGACGAGGTGGACAAGCTGATCGGCTCCGGCGAGGGCTGGCTCGAGCACCACCCCGAGCAGCGGCTCATCACCAGCCGCTATCTGGCCCGCCGTTGGTCGCTGACCCGCAGCGCCCTGGAGCGGCTGGAGCTGGTGCGGCTCGCGGAGGCGGACGACACGGAGGTGGAGGAGATCGACAACGCGGTCGACGAGCGCTCCGACACCGAGGAGAAGCCGGTGCCGCTGGCCGTGCGGCGGCGCGAGGCGATCCTCGACGCCCTGCGCTCGGCCGAGGCCGCCCGGGTGCTCGACCTGGGCTGCGGACAGGGCCAGTTGGTGGGCGCGCTGCTCAAGGAGGCGCGATTCACCGAGATCGTCGGCGTCGATGTGTCGATACGCGCGCTCAACGAGGCGGCCCGGCGGCTGCGCCTGGACCGGATGAGCGAGCGCCGCTCGGAGCGGGTGAAGCTGGTCCAGGGGTCGCTCGCGTACACCGACAGCCGGCTGCGCGGATACGACGCCGCGGTGCTCAGCGAGGTGATCGAGCATCTGGACCCGCCGCGGCTGCCCGCCCTGGAGTACGCCGTGTTCGGCGCCGCCCGGCCCCGTACGGTCGTGGTGACCACGCCGAACGTGGAGTACAACGTGCGGTGGGAGACCCTGCCCGCCGGGCGGGTGCGCCACCCCGACCACCGCTTCGAGTGGACGCGGGAGGAGTTCCGCGGCTGGGCGGAGACGGTGGCCGAACGCCACGGATACGCGGTGGAGTTCCGCCCCGTCGGCCCCGACGACCCCGAGGTCGGCCCGCCGACCCAGCTCGCCCTGTTCCACCTCCGCGCCGAAACCGGCACGACACCGACCACCACGATGACGACCGCCGCGACCACAAAGGAGACGGCCGCATGACCACCACCACCACGCGCGGCCTCGCCGTGCCCGACCTGTCCCTCGTGGTCCTCATCGGCACCACCGGCTCCGGCAAGTCCAGCTTCGCCCGGCGCCACTTCCTGCCCACCCAGATCGTCTCCTCCGACGTCTGCCGCGGGCTGGTCGCCGACGACGAGAACGACCAGAGCGCCACCCCCGAGGCCTTCGACCTGCTCCACTACATCGCGGGCAAGCGGCTCGCCGCCGGGCGGCTCACCGTCGTCGACGCCACCAACGTCCAGTCCCAGGCCCGCCGCAGCCTGATCGAGCTGGCCCGCGCACACGATGTGCTGCCGGTCGCCATCGTCCTCGACGTGCCGGAGAGCGTCTGCGCGCGGCGCAACGCCGAGCGCCCCGACCGCGCGGACCTGCCCGCCCATGTCATCCCGCGCCAGCGCCGCGAGCTGCGCCGGTCGCTGAAGTCCCTGGAGCGCGAGGGCTTCCGCAAGGTGCACATCCTGCGCGGCGAGGCGGAGGTCGAGGCCGCCGGGATCGTCACCGAGCGCCGCTACAACGACCTGCGCCACCTGACCGGTCCGTTCGACGTCATCGGCGACATCCACGGCTGCCGCTCCGAGCTGGAGACCCTGCTCGGCAGGCTCGGCTACGCGCTGGACCGCGACACCCTCGGCCGCCCCGTGGACGCCACCCACCCCGAGGGCCGCACGGCCGTCTTCGTCGGCGACCTCGTGGACCGCGGGCCCGACAGCCCCGGCGTGCTGCGCCTGGTGATGGGCATGGTCGCCTCGGGTGCGGCGCTGTGCGTGCCCGGCAACCACGAGAACAAGCTGGGCCGTTACCTCAAGGGCCGCAACGTCCAGCACACCCACGGCCTGGCCGAGACCATCGAGCAGCTGGAGAAGGAGGACGCCACGGACCCGGCCTTCCGCGACCGGGTCCGGGACTTCATCGCCTCGCTGATCAGCCACTACGTGCTGGACGGCGGCGCCCTGGTGGTCTGCCACGCCGGGCTGCCCGAGAAGTACCACGGCCGCACCTCCGGCCGGGTCCGCTCGCACGCGCTGTACGGCGACACGACCGGCGAGACCGACGAGTTCGGCCTGCCCGTGCGCTACCCGTGGGCCGAGGACTACCGCGGCCGCGCCGCCGTCGTCTACGGCCACACCCCCACCCCTCGCGCGTCCTGGCTGAACAACACCATTTGCCTGGACACCGGCTGTGTCTTCGGCGGCCGGATGACCGCCCTGCGCTGGCCCGAGCGCGAGCTGGTGGACGTTGCCGCCGAGCGGGTCTGGTACGAGCCCGTCAAGCCCCTGACCACCGAGGCCCCCGGCGGCGCCGACGGCCGCCCGCTCGACCTGAAGGACGTCCACGGCCGCCGCGTCGTCGAGACCCGGCACATGGGCCGCATCGCGGTGAAGGAGGAGAACGCGGCGGCCGCGCTGGAGGTCATGAGCCGCTTCGCGATCGACCCGAAGCTGCTCCCGTACCTCCCGCCGACCATGGCCCCCTGCGCCACCTCGCGGGAGGACGGCTACTTGGAGCACCCGGCGGAGGCGTTCGCCGCCTACCGGGCGGACGGGGTGCGCCAGGTGGTGTGCGAGGAGAAGCACATGGGCTCGCGCGCGGTGGTGCTGGTCTGCCGCGACGAGGAGGCCGCGGCCGAGCGCTTCGGCGCTCCGGAGGGCGTGTCCGGCGCGCTGTATACGCGCACGGGCCGGCCGTTCTTCGACGACCCGACGACAACCGAGCGCATCCTGCAGCGGCTGCGCGGCACCATCGGCCACGAGGGCCTGTGGGAGGAGCTGGACACCGACTGGCTGCTGCTCGACGCCGAGCTGATGCCGTGGTCGCTGAAGGCGGAGGGGCTGCTGCGCAACCAGTACGCGGCCGTGGGCGCGGCCTCGGGCGCGGTGTTCCCCGGGGCGCTCGCGGCCCTGGAGTCCGCCGCCGCGCGCGGCGTGGACGTGGCCGGCCTGCTCGGCAAGCAGCGCGAACGCGCCGTGGACGCGGCCGCCTTCACCGATGCCTACCGGCGCTACTGCTGGCCGGTCGGCGATCCGGGGCAGGGCTGGCCGGGCGAGGAGTCGGAGACCGGCGGGCGGCGCCTGGTGGGGCCGCGCGGCACGGACGGGCTGGACGGCATCCGGCTGGCGCCGTTCCAGATCCTGGCGGCGCGCGGCCGCAGCCTCGCCGAGCTCCCGCACGACCAGCAGCTCGCGCTGATCGACCGGATCGTCGAGCGGGAGGAGCTGGACGCCTACGCGAACAACTCGATCTGCGCCTTCGTCCCGAAGTATGTGAACCGGCTGCTGGCCCCAACCCGCCGGCTGATCGTCGACACGGAGGACGAGGGATCGGTCGCCGAGGGCGTGCGGTGGTGGCTGGACCTGACGGAGGCGGGCGGCGAGGGCATGGTGGTCAAGCCGCTGGCGGGGCTGGTGCGCAAGGAGGGCGGCACGGGCGGTCGGCTCGTCCAGCCGGGTGTCAAGTGCCGCGGCCGCGAGTACCTCCGGATCATCTACGGTCCGGAGTACACCCGCCCGGAGAACCTGGACCGGCTGCGCGAGCGGCACCTGGGCCACAAGCGGTCGCTCGCGCTGCGGGAGTATGCGCTGGGGCTCGAGGCGCTGGACCGGCTGGCGGAGGGGGAGCCGCTGTGGCGGGTCCACGAGGCGGTGTTCGGCGTGCTGGCCCTGGAGTCCGAGCCGGTCGACCCCCGCCTCTAGGGCGAGCCGCGCCTGCGGCGGGCTCTGCCCCGGACCCCGGTCCTCAATCGCCGGACGGGCTGGCTGTGCTTTGCCCTCAAACGCCGGGCGGGCTCAGTCCAGCCCGTCCGGCGATTGAGGACACGCCCGAAGGGCGTCCGGGGGTCCGGGGGCTTGCCCCCAGTTGTGGGAAGGGGCGGGTAGGGGACACAGCGTTGATATGCGGCTCCGCCGCGCGGCGCCGCAGGCGCGCGTCAGAGCCATGACGGCGAGGCGCCATTGACGTGCCAGTGACATGTGCCTAGCGTGCTGTCGCCCGGGTCTCGGTCGCAGGTTTCTCGCCGGACTGTCTCAGGACTGTCGCGGGGCTTCCGCAACCCCCGCCCGCCGTGCCTATAACTGGAACAGCCCTGATAACGGGGACAGTTGAGGTCGACTCCGCGAGCCGGACGACGCACTTATCGATATGCGGCTCCGCCGCGTGGCACCGAGCGGGGAGGGCGGATGAGTCTCTTCGAGGGCGGCCGGCCCTTCCTTCAGGCACTCCCCGCGCAGGACCGGCGCGCGCTGCTCGCGCTCGGCAGACCACGGACGTACGAGCCCTCCCAGGTCGTGCTGCGGGAACACGACCGCACGGCCTTCGTGGTCGCCATCACCTCCGGGTGGGCCACCGTCTCGGTGGAGACCGAGCGCGGTGTCCGGCTGATACTGGCGCTGCGCGGGGCGGGCGAGGTGGTGGGCGACCAGGCCGCCGTCGACCACGGCTCGCGCAGCGCCACGGTCACCGCGCTCGGGCGGCTGGAGGCGGTCGTCGTCTCCGGGGACCGTTTCCGCGCGTATCTGGCCGCGCGGCCCGCCGCCACCATCCTGATCATGCGTCAGCTCAGTTCCCGACTGCGCGCCTCCGACGGCGAGCGCCGCTCCCTGGCCTCCGAGAAGGTGCTCCAGCGCCTGGCGGCCCGCCTCGTCGAACTCGCGGAGCGCACCGGGCGCCCGGAGGCCGACGGCGGCATCTCCGTGGACCTGCCGCTGCCACAGCACGACATCGCCGCCGCCGTGGGGTCGACCCGGGAAGCGGTCGCCAAGGCGCTGCGGCTGCTGCGCGACCAGGGCGTCGTACGGACCGCCTCGCGCCGCTTCGTGGTCGTGGACACCGGACTGCTGCGCCTGCTGGCCGAGGGGCGCGCGACGGGGTGACCGGGGGCGGCCCGTCCGCCTCCGGCCGCCCGCGCGCAAGCCCCTGGGGAAATCTCCGCCGACTGTGTAAACGGCTACAGCCGTCCGAGCTCCGGGCCGCGACTCTGAAGAAGGTAGCGGGAGTGGGGCCGTGTGCGACGGGGGTGTACACGGCCCAGCGCCCGACACCGGAGAAGGGCGGCGGAGCGGAGGCACGGGGGCAGCGCCCCGCCGCCCACTTCGACCACCGGACACGAGCGGCGCCGGACACGAACAGCGCCGGACACGAGCGGCACCAGGCATGAAGGACGGCGGGGCGATGAGCGGAAACAAGGCCGGCCACGCGGACAGTCGGACGCGGCGGAACACCCCGCCCGAGGAGCGGACCGGCGCCCCCCTGGACATCCCCGTGGACAGCCCGCTGGGCACCGCGGGCGAGTCGGGCGGCGCCCGGGCGGCCCGCGAGGCGCGCGCGAGTCTGCGCCACGACGCGCATCCCGGCCCCCGCGGGGGCGAAGTGCTCTCCGCCCCGGCCGGTCCGTTCCCCGAGGGGCCCGTGTCCCACGACGAACTCGTCCGGCTGCGCCGGATCCACCGCCGGGGCCCGGGCTACGCCGCCATGCGGGACCATCTGCGCCGCGCCCACCTCCTCGCGCTGTGCGGCGAGCCCGGCACCGGGCGCGGCTGGACCGCGCTCGCGCTCCTGGCCGAGCTGGCCGGGACGACCGGCGGCGGCGTCTGGCGGCTGGGCGCGGCCCCCGCTGCCGGTCCCGGCCCCGGGCCCGGCGACGAATGCGCGGTCCCCGCGGGGGAGAAGACCGCGAGGGGCCATGGCTATCTGCTCGAACTACCCACTGAACCGACGGACTTCGGGCCCGGCGGCCTCCTGGACCGGCTGCGCGCCCACTTCGCCGAGCACGAGGCGTTCGCGGTGGTCCTCGTCCCCGGTGGCGCCGCGGCCGACCGGCTGCTGCGCGGCCACCGCCACGCCGTGCCGTACGAGCCCCCGGCCGCGGCCGATGTGCTCGACGCGCACCTGTCCGACCTGCTGGCCGACGAGCCGCAGGACCTCCTCCGCCGGGCCCGCGCGACCGCCGGACGCGCCGAGGTGACCGAGGCCCTGGGCCTGGAGGAGCCGCTGCCGGGCGAGGCGGCCCGGCTGGCCCGCCACCTCGCCCAGCACGCCCGGGGCGCCCTGTCCGAAGCGGAACTGCTCGCGCGCTGCCGGTCGTTCGCCCCGCGCCAGGCGCGCGCGTGGTTCGCGGACGCCGACCGCCCCGGCACCCTGCCCGCCGCGCTGCCCGCGCTGCGCCGGGCGGCGCTGCGCATCGCCCTCGCCGTCTTCGACGGCTCGTCCCACAGCCTGACCGCCGAGGCCGCCGAACTGCTGGCCTGGGAGCTGGCGGTCACCCTCGACCCGCAGTACGCGCCCGGGCGCCCGGTGTTCACCGCGCCCGCCGACGCCCTGCCCGTCGCCGCCCGGGCGACGCTCGGGGAGGGCGTGGAGGACCTGGGCGAGGCCTCCGTACCGGTCCGCACGGTGTGGTTCCAGGGCCGCCGGCTGGCGCCCGCTGTGCTCTTCGAGGTGTGGGACCACCACCACAACACGCGCGGCCCGATGGCGCGCTGGCTGCGCGGGCTGTGCGACGACCCAAGGCCCCAGGTGTGGGTGCGGGCCGCCGTCGCCGCGGGCGTGCTCAGCGCCCGCGACTATCTGTACGGCCTCACCGAGCTGCTGCTCCCGCTGGCCCGTGGGGACAGCCCGGTGCAGCGCATGGCGGCGGCCACCGCGCTCGCCGAGGCGTCGCGTGACGCCGAGGTGCGCCCCGCCGTGGCGGGCCTGCTGCGCGGCTGGGCCGAGGGCGGCGACGAGCGGGAGCGCGAGACCGCCGCGCTCGCCCACGGCTACGGACTGGCGGCCGGCTCGCCCGCCGCGTCCCTGGAGGAGCTCGGCCGGATCGCGGCCGCGGACGGCTGCTCCACCGCCTCGTACAGCGCGGTGCGGCTGCTGGCCGGGGCTGACCCCGAGGCCGTGCTGGGGCGGCTGGCCCACTGGCTGGCCGACACCCGCCGCTCCCGCCGCGACCTCGCGCTGCTGACGGCGCTGCGCGCGGTCCGGACCCGCACCTCGCATCTGTGGGGTCTGCGGGAGGCGCCGGAGCTGGCGCCGTACGCCGCCTGGCCGCTGGCCACGGGGCTGCTGGCGGCCCGCCCCGAGTGCCGGACGGCGCTGGCCGAGCTGCTGCGGGCCGCGCTGACCTGGGCCAGATCGGCAGGGGCCGCCGAGGACGCGCTCGTGGGCTGGATGCGGCGGGCGGCCGGCGACGAGCGGCAGCTGGCGGTGTTGTGCGACTTTCTCCCCCTGCTGGCGCAGGAGGGCCAAAAACCGCTCGACCCGCGGGCCGCGACACGGATACGGGAGGTGCTGGAAGCGCTGTGAGGAGAAGAACGGTGATGGTGGAAGAGGCAATGCTGGAAGACGAGGCAACAGACGAGGGGACAGACGAGACGACCGATCAGGCGGCGCGGATGAGCCCGGCCGCCCCGGCGGCGGGAGCGCGGCGGCTGCGCGAGGCGCTGCGGCAGGGCGGCGAGGGGTTCCCCGCGGCGCTCCGCGAGGCCGACGACGGCCTGCTGCTGAGCGCGCTCGACGGAGGGATGCCCGCCGACCGGGCGACCCGCGTCGTCGTGGAGCTGGTGCGCCGCGCCCCCGAGCGCGGGCCGGAGCTCGCGGACGCGGTGTGCGAGAAGGTGCTGCTGGCCAGGCTCTATCTGGAGACCCCGGAGCAGTCGGGCCACGACGACCGGCTGCGGGTGCGCAACGCGCTGATGCTGTACGAGGGCCTGGTCCGGCCCTGCGCGCAGCGCGGCGGCACCCCCGAACTGCTGGCGTGCGTGATGCCCGCGCTGTGGGCCGCGCGGGGTGGCGCGGGCCGCGAGGTGGTGCGCCGCATCGTGGACTCCCGGCAGCCCACCGGCTTCGGCGAGCGGGCCTGGAAGGAGCTGTTCACCAGCGCCGCCGAGGAGTGCCGCGAGCGCGAGGCCGCGGCGGAGGCCGTCGCCCGGCGCGGGGCGCGCCGCTGGTGGCCGCTCCGGAGGCCGTACCGGGGCGAGGACGGCGGCCGGATCGATCTCCAGCCCGGCCAGCTGTGGGTGTCCGTCCTGCTGGGGCTGATCTCCGTCGCGCTGGTGCTGATCGTCGTCCTCGCGGCCCGGTAGCTTGCGAAGATGGAGGCATGGGATTCCATGTGGACTCCGAGGCCGGGCGGCTGCGCCGCGTCATCCTGCACCGTCCAGACCTGGAGCTGAAGCGGCTCACGCCCTCCAACAAGGACGCGCTCCTCTTCGACGACGTCCTGTGGGTGCGCCGGGCCCGCCAGGAGCATGACGGCTTCGCGGACGTGCTGCGCGACCGCGGCGTCGAGGTGCATCTGTTCGGGGATCTGCTGGCCGAGTCCATGGCCGTCCCGGCGGCGCGGGCGCTGGTGCTGGACCGCGTCTTCGACGAGAAGGAGTACGGTCCGCTGGCCACCGACCATCTGCGGGCGGCCTTCGACGAGCTGGGCGGCGCCGAGTTGGCGGAGGCGCTGATCGGCGGCATGACGAAGCGGGAGTATCTGGAGCGGCATCCGGAGCCGACCTCCATCCGCTTCCACACCATGGAGCCGGACGACTTCCTGGTGAACCCGCTCCCCAACCACCTCTTCACGCGGGACGCCTCCGCCTGGGTGTACGACGGGGTGTCCATCAACGCGATGCGCTGGCCCGCCCGCTGGCACGAGACGGTCCACTACGAGGCCGTCTACCGCCACCACCCGCTGTTCGCGGACGACGGCTTCCATGTCTGGTCGGAGGGCCAGGCGGCCTATCCGTCGACGATCGAGGGTGGTGATGTTCTGGTGATCGGCAACGGCGCGGTGCTGATCGGGATGAGCGAGCGGACCACGCCGCAGGCGGTGGAGATGCTCGCGCGCGGGCTGTTCGCGGCGGGCTCCGCCCGGACGATCGTGGCGCTCGACATGCCCAAGGCGCGGGCGTTCATGCATCTGGACACCGTGATGACCATGGTCGACGGGGACACCTTCACGCAGTACGCGGGCCTGGGGATGCTCCGCTCGTACACCATCGAGCCGGGCGTCGCCGACCAGGAGCTCAAGGTCACCGACCATCCGCCGGAGCATATGCACCGGGCGATAGCGGCCGCGCTCGGGCTTGACGCCATCCGGGTGCTCACGGCCACGCAGGATGTGCACGCGGCGGAGCGGGAGCAGTGGGACGACGGCTGTAATGTGCTCGCCGTCGAGCCGGGGGTGGTCCTCGCGTACGAGCGGAACGCGACCACCAACACCTATCTGCGCAAGCGCGGGATCGAGGTCATCACGATCCCGGGCAGCGAGCTGGGCCGGGGGCGGGGCGGCCCGCGCTGTATGAGCTGCCCGGTCGAGCGGGACCCCGTGTGACGCCAGCGGCGTCATGCGGCGGAGTCATATATCGGGGCGGATCGGCCGGAAACCTCTCGCAGTGCCCGGGATCACAGCCCGAACGGGCTTCCGCATATATGCAGTGGCTCGTATAGACTTCCACGGTCTTCCCGATCGCACCCTAGGAGCCCGACATGGCGACAGATCTCACCGGCCGCCACTTCCTCAAGGAGCTGGACTTCACCGCCGAGGAGTTCCGCCATCTCGTCGCCCTGTCCGCCGAGCTGAAGGCGGCCAAGCGCGCGGGCGCCGAGGTCCAGCACCTCAAGGGCCGGAACATCGCGCTGATCTTCGAGAAGACCTCCACCCGCACCCGCTGCGCCTTCGAGGTCGCCGCCGCCGACCAGGGCGCCTCCACCACCTACCTGGACCCGGCCGGCTCGCAGATCGGCCACAAGGAGTCGGTGAAGGACACCGCGCGCGTGCTGGGCCGGATGTTCGACGCGATCGAGTACCGCGGCAGCGGGCAGGACGTGGTCGAGGAGCTCGCCGCGTACGCCGGGGTGCCCGTCTACAACGGGCTCACCGACGACTGGCACCCCACCCAGATGCTCGCCGACGTGCTCACCGTCACCGAGTACACCGACAAGCCGCTGGACGAGGTGTGCTTCGCCTACCTCGGTGACGCCCGCTACAACATGGGCAACTCCTACCTGATCACCGGCGCGCTGCTGGGGATGGACGTGCGGATCGTCGCGCCCCGGGGGCTGTGGCCCGACGAGGCAGTCGTGGAGCGGGCCCAGGCGCTCGCGAAGGACTCCGGCGCCCGCGTCACCCTCACCGAGGACGTCGCCGAGGGCGTGGCCGGTGCGGACTTCGTCGCCACCGACGTCTGGGTGTCGATGGGGGAGCCCAAGGAGGTCTGGGACGAGCGCATAGCGCTGCTCGGCCCCTACGCGGTCACCATGGACGTGCTGCGCGCCACCGGCAACGACGACGTGAGGTTCCTGCACTGCCTGCCGGCCTTCCACGACCTGGGCACCGCCGTGGGCCGCGAGATCCACGAGCGCCACGGGCTGACCTCGCTGGAGGTCACCGACGAGGTCTTCGAGTCCGCGCACTCCGTCGTCTTCGACGAGGCCGAGAACCGGATGCACACGATCAAGGCGGTGCTGGTCGCCACGCTCGGACGGCCCTGACGCTCGGGCGGTCTCAGCGCTCGGACGGTCTCAGCGCACCGTGGCCGGCAGCCTGAACCAGATCGCCTTGCCCTCGCGGGTGGGGCGGTAGCCCGCCTCCGCGCTGAGGGTCCGGAGCAGCTGGAGGCCGCGGCCGCGCTCGGGGACCTCGCGCGGGTCCGCGCCGGTCGGGGCGACGGGGCCGGTTGGCGCGCCGGGCTCGCGGAGGCCGGCGGGCGGGTTCGGGTCCTGGTCGTGCACCTCGACCTGCCACGCCCCGTCCGGCGTCAGCTCCACCGCCAGCTCTATGGGCTCGTCGCCGTCCGTATGCTGCACCGCGTTGGCGACCAGTTCGGCCGTGAGCAGCTCCGCGGTGTGGCCGTCCACGGGCGCGCCGGTGTCCGCGAGGGTGTTGCGGACCAGCGCGCGGGCAAGCGGGACGGCTGCCGTGGTGTGCGGCAGGGCGAAGCGCCAGGAGGCGGTGGTGGAGGCGGGGTCGGGCACGGCTCGGTCCAGTCGGTGACGAAACCTCACGGTCTCTCGGGTGCCTCCCAGCGGTAGCCGGAGGAAGTATGAAGCGGACGATAGCGCCGCAAGAGGCTGTAGACCACTCTTGATGTGACTTATGACTACTCGTTTGTCGGATGGCGGGGCTCCCGGGGGCTCTCCGGCCGTACTCCACGCCGCACTTATCGTGCACTCGTGACGACAGTCACACTTGGGTGATAACTTCGAAGGGCAGGCACCAGCCGCCCGGCTGAAGGAGGCCCTGGCCCATGAGTCCGTTCACCGGCTCCGCGACCGGGACCGGGGAATGGCGGCATCTGCGCCTGGCCCTCGACGCCGGCGTCGCGACCGTCACCCTCGCCCGCCCCGAGAAGCTCAACGCGCTCACCTTCGGCGCCTACGCCGATCTGCGCGACCTGATCGCCGAGCTGGCCCGCGAGGGCTCCGTACGGGCCCTGGTGCTGGGCGGGGAGGGCCGCGGCTTCTGCTCCGGCGGCGACGTCGACGACATCATCGGCGCCACCCTCGCCATGGACACCCGCGAGCTGCTCGACTTCAACCGCATGACCGGGCAGGTCGTGCGCGCCCTGCGGGAGTGCCCCTTCCCCGTCGTCGCGGCCGTGCACGGGGCCGCGGCGGGGGCCGGCGCGGTGCTGGCCCTGGCCGCCGACTTCCGGGTCGCCGACCCGTCGGCCCGCTTCTCGTTCCTGTTCACCAAGGTCGGGCTGTCCGGCGGCGACATGGGCGCCGCGTATCTGCTGCCGCGCGTCGTGGGCCTCGGGCACGCCACCCGGCTGCTGATGCTGGGCGAGCCGGTGCGCGCCCCGGAGGCCGAGCGCATCGGCCTGATCAGCAAGCTTGTCGACGAGGGCCGGGCGGCGGCCGAGGCCGCGGCGCTGGCCCGCCGCCTCGCCGACGGGCCCGCGCTCGGCCTCGCCCAGACCAAGGCGCTGCTCACGGCGGAGCTCGACATGCCGCTGGGCGCGTCGATCGAGATGGACGCGGCCACGCAGGCGCTGCTGATGAACAGCGCCGACTACGCCGAGTTCCACGCCGCGTTCACGGCTCGGCGCCCGCCCCACTGGCAAGGGCGATGAGCCGGCCGCCCCGGCCAACTCGGCCGGCTCAGCCGACTCAGCTGCCCCGGCCGCCCGAGCCGGCCGAGCCGACGCCGCCGCCCGAGCGGGTTCAGCGGGCGCAGCCGCCCCGGCGGCCTCCGCAACCCGAGCGGGCCGAGTCGACCCAGCGGGCCCAGCCGACTCCGTCGACCCAGCCGCCCCAGGGGACGCAGCCGCCGCCTCAGCAGGCCCAGCCGACCCCGCCGCTCCCGCCGGCCGAGGCCCCCGCCGGCCGGGAGCGCGCCCGGCCGGCGCAGGCCCCGCGGCCCGTCCGGGCGCCGCAGGCCCCGCCGGGCGGGCGGCTGTCGCCCGCCCGCCCCCTGCGGATCGCCGTCGTCGGCGGCGGCCCCGGCGGGCTGTACGCGGCCGCGCTGCTGCGCCGCCTCACTCCGGGGCCCGAGGTCACCGTCTGGGAGCGCAACGCCCCCGACGACACCTTCGGCTTCGGCGTCGTCCTCTCCGACGAGACCCTCGGCGGCATCGAGGACGCCGATCCCGCCGTCCACGCCGCCCTCCGGAAGGAGTTCGTCCGCTGGGACGACATCGACGTCGTCCACCGCGGCCGGACGCTGACCTCGCGCGGCCACGGCTTCGCCGCCCTCGGCCGGCGCCGGCTGCTGCGGATACTGCACGAACGCTGCCGGGCCCTGGGCGTCCGGCTCCGCTTTCGCACCCTGGCCCCGCCCGCGGCCGAGCTGGCGCGCTCGTACGACCTGGTGATCGCCGCGGACGGCGTGCACAGCGCGACCCGCCAGGCCCGCGCCGACGTCTTCAGGACCCGTCTGACCACCCACCGCTGCCGCTACATCTGGCTCGCGGCCGACTTCGCCTTCGACGCGTTCCGCTTCGAGGTGGCCGAGACCGAACACGGCGTGCTTCAGCTGCACGGCTACCCCTACCGGCCGGGCGCCAGCACCGTCATCGTCGAGGCCCGCGAGGAGGTCTGGCGCCGCGCGGGCCTGGACCGCCTGGACGAGCGGGAGTCCGCGGAGCGCTGCGCCGCCCTCTTCGCCGACGCCCTCGGGGGCCGTCCGCTGCGCGGCAACCGCTCCCAGTGGACCGCCTTCCGCACGGTCGTCAACGAGCGCTGGTGGCACGGGAACACGGTGCTGCTCGGCGACGCCGCCCACACCGCGCACTTCTCGATCGGCTCCGGCACCAAGCTCGCCATGGAGGACGCCGTGGCGCTCGCGGACCGTCTCGCGACCCACCTCGCGGACCACCTCCAAGAGCGCTCCTCGGTGGCCGAGGCGCTCGCCGCGTACGAGGCCGAGCGCCGCCCGGTCGTCGAGTCGACCCAGCGCGCGGCCCGCGCCAGCCTGGAGTGGTTCGAGAACCTGGCGCTGTACGTGGACCAGCCGCCCCGCCGCTTCGCCTTCAACCTCCTCACCCGCAGCCGCCGCGTCACCCACGGCAATCTGCGGCTGCGGGACGCGGCCTTCGTGACGGCGGTCGAGCGCGAGGCCGCCGTGCCCCCGGCCACCCCGCCGATGTTCACCCCCTTCCGGCTGCGCGGCCTGACCCTGCGCAACCGCGTGGTCGTCTCGCCCATGGACATGTACTCGGCGCGGGACGGCACGCCCGGCGACTTCCACCTCGTCCACCTGGGCGCGCGGGCGCTGGGCGGCGCGGGCCTGGTGATGACCGAGATGGTGTGCGTGAGCCCCGAGGGCCGCATCACCCCCGGCTGCACGGGCCTGTACGCCGACGCGCACGAACCCGCCTGGCGCCGGGTCGTCGACTTCGCGCACTCCGCGTCCCCGGGCACGGCACTCGGCGTCCAGCTCGGCCACAGCGGCCGCAAGGGCTCCACCCGGCTGATGTGGGAGGGCATGGACGATCCCCTTCCGCGCGGCAACTGGCCGCTGTCCGCCGCCTCCCCGCTGCCCTACCGCCCCGGCGTCAGCCAGGTTCCGCACGCCCTGGACGCCGCCGGGCTCGCCGCCGTCCGCGAGCAGTTCGTCGCCGCCGCGCGGCGCGCCGCCCGCGCCGGCTTCGACCTCCTCGAACTCCACTGCGCGCACGGCTATCTGCTCTCCGGCTTCCTGTCCCCGCTCACCAACCACCGCACCGACGCCTACGGCGGCGCCCTCGCGGCCCGGCTGCGCTATCCGCTCGAAGTCTTCGACGCCGTACGTGAGGTGTGGCCCGCCGACGCCCCCATGACGGTCCGCATCTCCGCGACCGACTGGGCCGAGGGCGGCACGACCGCGGACGACGCGGTCGCCGTCGCGGCCGCCTTCGCCGCCCATGGCGCGGACGCCGTGGACGTCTCCACCGGCCAGGTCGTCCCCGACGAGCGCCCCGACTTCGGCCGCTCCTACCAGACCCCGTACGCCGACCGGATCCGCAACGAACTCGGCGTCCCCGTCATTGCGGTCGGCGCCATCTCCTCCTGGGACGACGTCAACTCCCTGCTGCTGGCCGGCCGCGCCGACCTGTGCGCGCTCGGCCGCCCCCATCTCTACGACCCGCACTGGACCCTGCACGCCGCCGCGGAACAGGGCTACACCGGCCCCGGCGCGCCCTGGCCGCTCCCGTACCGCGCGGGCAGCCGCAGACCCCCGACGGGCCGCGCCGATGGACGATGATGACCGGCATGACCATACGCAGAAGGGCCGAGCTGTTCGTCGCGGAGGAGCACGACCGCCGCCTCGACGCCCGGACGACCGGTGACGAGCGGGGCATACTGGTCGACTTCCTGGCGGCCCAGCGGGCGACCCTGGAGCTGAAGTGCGCAGGCGTGGAGGGGGAGTTGGCCCGGCGTTCGGTGGAGCCCTCGACGCTCTCGCTGCTCGGGCTGGTCCGGCATCTCACCGATGTGGAGCGCCGCTGGTTCCGGCGGGTGCTGGCCGGGCAGGACGTGCCGCTGCTCTTCTCCACCGAGGCCGAGCCGGACCGGGACTTCGACGGCGCGGTGGCCGGTCCCGCGGCCGTCGCCGAGGCGTGGGAGGCCTGGCGCGCGGAGGTGGCCTTCGCCGAGCGCTTCGTCACCGAGGCGCCCCACCTGGACATCACGGCGGACGACGGGTGGCGCGGGGCGGTCTCGCTGCGCTGGGTCCTGATCCACATGATCGAGGAGTACGCCCGCCACAACGGCCACGCCGACCTGCTGCGGGAGCGGATCGACGGCGCGATCGGCGTATGAACGCGTAAGGCCGGGCGCCCGGCGTCAGGCCCGCGTGGCCGACAGCACCTCCCGCACGTACCCGGCGCCCGCGTCGTACAGCCGGTCGTGCAGCGCCGCGAACACCTCCGCCGCCCGGATGCCGGGCCAGTCCCGCGGCAGCAGCGCGGTCGGCAGCCCGGGGTCGGCGTAGGGGAGGAACCGCCAGGAGTCCAGGGCGAGGACGTAGTCGCGGTAGGCGTCCTCGGGGTCCGGTGTCCCGAGGTCCGGTGTCCCGGGTTCCGGTGTTCCGGATTCCGGCGCGCCGCCGCCCGTCCAGCGCTCCAGCACCGGCTCCCGGGCGGCGAGGAAGGCGCGGTGCAGCTCCGCCAGCTCGTCCAGGTCCCACCAGCGGCGCACCGACCGCGCCGTCGGCTCGAAGCCCGCGTGGGCGCCGCGGAAGAGGTCGACATACGAGGAGAGTTCGAGGCGGGCCAGGGTGTGCCGGGTCTCCTCGTAGAGGTGGTCGGGGGCGATCCACACCCCGGGCGCGGCGGTGCCGAAGCCCAGCCGGGCCAGCCGCGAGCGCAGCAGATGCCGCTTGTTGCGCTCCTGTTCCGGGACGGAGAAGACGGCGAGCAGCCAGCCCCCCACGGCCTGCCCCGTGCCGTGACCCGCCCCCGGGCGGCCGTAGATGCGGCGGTCGCCGTCGTCGAGGAGCTGGCGCGCATCCTCGGAGAGGGCGTATCCGGCGGCCCCGGCGTCCGTGCGGTCGGGGACCAGCAGCCCGCGCCGCTTGAGGCGGGAGACGGCGGAGCGCACGGAGGGCGCGTCCACGCCCACCGCGCCCAGCAGCCGGATCAGCGCGGCGATGGGGACGGGGCCGACCGGGCGGCCGGCGCCGCCGCGGCCGTAGGCGCCGTAGAAGGTGACGATCAGGGAGCGAGGGGTGTGCTGGCCGGTCACGCGCTTACTCTAGGGCGCCGCTCGCGCCCAGCTCACCGCGCTGCGCCGCCCCGTCCCGCAGCAGATAGCGCTGGAGCTTGCCGGTGGCGGTGCGGGGCAGGGCGTCCAGGAAGACGAACTCGCGCGGGCACTTGTACAGGGCCAGCTCCGCCGCGGTGAACTCCTGCAGCGCGGCCACGGCTTCGTCCGTACGCGCGGCACCCGGCCGCAGCACCACATGCGCCACCACGACCGTGCCCCGCCGCTCGTCCGGCCGCCCGGTCACCGCGGCCTCCACCACATCCGGGTGGCGCAGCAGCGTTTCCTCGACCTCCGGGCCCGCGATGTTGTACCCGGCCGAGATGATCATGTCGTCGGCGCGTGCCACATAACGGAAGTAGCCGTCCGGGTCGCGGATGAAGGTGTCCCCGGTGAGGTTCCAGCCGTCCCGGACGTACTCGCGCTGCCGCTCGTCCGCCAGATAGCGGCAGCCCGTGGGCCCGCGCACCGCCAGCAGCCCGGGGCGGCCGTCCGGGACCGGCCGCAGCCAGCCGTCCGTGAGGTCGACGATGCGCGCCTCGTATCCGGGCACCGGTACCCCGGTCGTGCCCGGCCGGATCGCGTCGTCGGCGGCGGAGATGAAGATGTGCAGCAGCTCGGTCGACCCGATGCCGTTGATGATCCGCAGCCCGGTGGCCCGGTGCCACGCGTGCCAGATGCCGCTGGGCAGGTGCTCGCCGGCCGAGACGCAGCGGCGCAGCGAGGAGATGTCGTACGCGCCGCCGTCCGGCGCCGCGCCGTCCAGCCGCGCCAGCATCGCCCGGTACGCGGTTGGCGCGGTGAACAGCACGGAGACGCGGTGGCGCGCGATGTCGGCCAGCAGCCGTTCGGGGCCGCCCCAGTCGCCCAGCAGCGCGGAGGCGCCCGCGCGCAGCGGGAAGACGACCAGCCCGCCGAGGCCGAAGGTGAAGCCCAGGGGCGGGCTGCCCGCGAACACGTCCTCGGGGCGCGGCCGCAGCACCTGCGCGGAGAAGGTGTCGGCGATGGCCAGCACATCGCGGTGGAAGTGCATACACCCCTTGGGCCGCCCGGTCGTCCCCGAGGTGAAGGCGATCAGCGCCACGTCGTCGGCTGAGGTCGCCACGGCCTCGTACGACGCGGGCGCCGTGGCCGCGAGCCGCAGCAGGTCGCCGGGCCCGTCGCCGCCGTAGTACGTGGTGCGCAGCCCCGGCACCCCGGCCCGCGCCAGGTCGTCCGTGCAGCGGATGTCGCACAGGGCGTGCCGTATCCGGGCCATTTCGCAGATCGTCGCCAACTCCCGGGCCCGGTGGGCGGCCAGCACGGTCACGGCGACCGCCCCCGCCTTCATCACCGCCAGCCAGCAGGCGGCCAGCCACGGCGAGGTGGCGCCGCGCAGCAGCACCCGGTTGCCGGGCACCACGCCGAGCGGACCGGTGAGCGTGTGCGCGATCCGGTCGACGTGGGCGCGCAGTTCGCCGTACGTCCATGTCTCGCCCGTGGCGGCGCGCACCGCGACCCGGTCCGCGCCGTACCGCTCGACGGTGCGGTCCAGCAGCTCGGCGCCGCAGTTGAGACGGTCGGGGCGGGGCGGCCCGGGCAGGTCGAGGAGGAAGTCGGGCCACTGCCCGGCGGGCGGCAGATGGTCCCGGGCGAAGGTGTCGGTGTGCGCCGAAGGCCTGAGCTCCATCGAGGACGCGCCCCCTATGCCTGCACATGCCGTGCCTGAAGTCGCCCTGTCAGCGTAACGTGATGGTGACGACAGTCAACAGATCGCGATAAACGCCCGATCGGAGAGTGGCCGGTGCCGTCGTTCGCACTCGATCCGAAGCAGCGGCGCTGGTGCGCCGAAGTGCGGTCCCTCGCCCGCGACCTGCTGCGCACGCTCGCCGACAGCGGCCCGCCCGGCCGGGTCAACCGGCCGCTGACCGAGGCCCTCGGCGAACTCGGCCTGCTGCGGCGGCTGTTCCCCGACGACGGGCCGGTGCGCGCCCTCGACCTGTGTCTGCTGCGCGAGTCGCTCGCCCGCGAGTGCACGGAGGCCGAGACCGCACTCGCCCTCCAGGGCCTCGGCGGCTACCCGATCGTGCTGTCCGGCAGCCCCGAGCAGTACGCGCGCTGGATGCCCGAGGTCCGGGCGGGCCGCGCGGTCGCCGCCTTCGCGCTCAGCGAGCCCCAGGCCGGCTCCGACGCCGCCGCGCTCGCCCTGCGGGCCGACCCGGACGGGGCGGGCGGCTGGCGGCTGGAGGGCGAAAAGTGCTGGATCTCCAATGCCCCCGAGGCCGACTTCACCGTCGTCTTCGCCCGCACCACCCAGGGCGCGGGCTCGCGCGGGATCACCGCCTTCCTCGTCCCCGCCGACCGGCCCGGACTCACCGGCGAGCGTCTTGAGATGCTCAGCCCGCACCCCATCGGCAGCCTCGCCTTCGACGGCGTCCCGGTCACCCGCGAGGACGTCCTGGGCACGCCCGACAAGGGGTTCGGCGTCGCCATGCGCACCCTCAACCTGCTGCGGCCGAGCGTCGGCGCGTTCGCCGTCGGCATGGCCCAGGCCGCGCTCGACGCCTCCGTGGCCCACGCCGGGGAGCGCACCGCCTTCGGCGGGCCGCTGAAGGACCTCCAGGCCGTCTCCCACCAGTTGGCCGAGATGGCCACCCGCACCGAGGCCGCCCGCCTCCTGGTCTACGCGGCCGCCACCGCGTACGACGAGGGCGCGGCCGGTGTCGCGGGGAGCTCGGCGATGGCCAAGCTCCTGGCCACCGAGACCGCCCAGTACGTCGTGGACGCCGCCGTGCAGATCCACGGCGCGCGGGCGCTGCGCCGCGGCCATCTGCTGGAGCACCTCTACCGCGAGGTCCGCGCGCCCCGGATCTACGAGGGGGCGACCGAGGTCCAGCGCACCATCATCGCGAAGGAGCTGTACCGGTGACGACCGAGCCCCGCCCGTCCCTGCGGCGTGTCAACCCGCCCCAGCTCTCCCCGCCCACCGGCTTCAGCCACGCCGTCACGGCCACCGGCGACCGCCTGGTCTTCCTCGCGGGCCAGACCGCGCTCGACGGCAGGGGCGCGGTCGTCGGCGCCACCCTCCCCGCCCAGTTCCGCCGCGCGCTCGCCAATCTGCTCACCGCCCTGGCCGCCGTCGGCGGCACCCCCGCGGACCTGGCCCGGCTCACCGTGCACACCACCGACGTTGCGGCCTACCGCGCAGCCGCCCCCGAACTCGGGCGGATCTGGCGGGAGCTGGCGGGGCGCGACTACCCCGCGATGGCGGTCATCGGCGTCGTCCGGCTGTGGGACGAGGCGGCGCTGGTCGAGCTGGACGGCATCGCGGTGCTCCCGTAGGGGCGTGCGCGCCGTTCTTTCGTGTGTGCCCCAGCCCTACCTGGTTCGGTATGCCCGGAGAAAGGTCCGCACTCCCTCGACGACGAGTGGCCGGACGCGGGCGTCCTCCGCGGCATTCGCGGAGCCGAGCCTGTCCAGCGCGACGCCGAAGGTCAGCGCGAGGAACTGGTCGGCCGCGAGCCGGGGGTCGGGGACGTGGAGCAGCCCGGCCGCGGCGAAGGCGGCGAACCGCTCGGCGAGTGCCTCTTCGGGGGTGTCGGCCAGGGAGTTGTAGCCCCGGTGCGGCAGGTGGCCGGATTCCGCCCGGACCAGCCGTTGCAGCGTGGCGTACTCCGCCGAGTCGAGCATGTCGGTCGCGATGCGCATCGAGAACGTGACCAGGGCGTCTTCGAGGTCGGCGGCCTCGGTGGCCTCGGTGAGGGTGTCGTCGAGGGTGTGCCGGATCGTGGTGATCAGTGACTCGCCGATGGCGTCGACGACTGCTTGCAGCAGCGTCTGCTTGTCGCCGAAGTAGTCGTAGACCGTGCGCTTGGACACCTCGGCCCGGGCGGCGACCGCGTCGACGCTGGACCGGTCGAAGCCGTCGGCGAGGAACAGTTCCCGGGCTGCCGAGAGGATCGCGGCCCGCTTCGGCGTGGACCCCTCGCGCAGTGTCTTCGTGGTCGGCATGGGCACATCCTAACTCTTCTACACTGCACGGTGTAGTGTAATCTCGGTGGTGTGAACGGCCGCTGTGCCCGCGCCGGGCCCGGCACGGCGGCAGCGCTACACGTACGGCCGACCCCTTCCTCGCCCGGCAATGACGGAAAGGACGTCCATGACCGCAACTCTGGCTCCCCCGGTTCGCATCGGGAAGGCCGCTGTCGCGGCCCTCGGCATGCTGGCGGTCGCCACCGGTGCCCTGGAGTCGGTGGTGACGCCGACGCTCCCGCTCCTGCAACGCGAACTGGATATGAGTCCCGCCGAAGGGGCGTTGCTCAGCATCGTGCTCCTCATCACCGGCGCGCTCGTCACACCGGTCGCAGGCAAGTTAGGCGACCGCTACGGCGGGAAACGGGTCCTGATCCGGCTGATGGCGGTGGTCTGTGCCGGTGGTCTGGTGTCCGCCCTGGCGCCGAACCTGCCGGTGCTGCTGCTCGGTCAGGTCCTGCAAGGGGCGATGGTGGGCGCGCTGCCCCTGTCGTTCATCCTGGTGCGCAAACACCTCCCCGCGGGAGAGTCGAAGGTCGCCATCGGGACCGTCAGCGGGTTGTTCGTGGGCGGCGGGATGGCGGGAACGCTGTCGGCCGGGCCCGTGGCGGAAGGGCTGTCCCGGCACTGGATGTTCGCGCTGCCGACGTTCGCGGTCATCGGGGCCACCATGCTGGTGAACAGGCTGATGCCGGATGATCCGCCGGGCCGGCCGGACGATGCCGGGATCGACTGGCCCGGCCTGGTTCTCCTGAGCGGGACGCTGGTCACGCTCATGCTCGTCCTCGCGCTGGCGCCCGACATCGGCTCACAGCCACTCGTGCTCGGCGGCCTCGTCGTCGTTCTGGCCGCCTTCGTGACCGGATGGACAGCCGTTGAGCGCCGCGCGGCCTCGCCGATGGTCGATCTGCGCATGCTGGCACGGCCCGCGGTGTGGAAGTCGGCTGTGCTGACGTTCGTGATCTGCGTCGGTACCTCGATGGCGGTCTATCTCGTCCCGCAGCTGTTCGCGGTGCCCGCCGACGAGTACGGGTTCGGGGCCAGCGCCACCAAGATCGGCTTCTTCCTGCTGCCCGGCGCCGTGGCCGCGTCGCTCGCCGGGCCGATCAGTGGCATCGGGGCGCGGCGTTTCGGCTCGCGTGCCGTGGTCACCGCCGGGATCGTCATCATGGTCACCGCCCTGACCGCCCTGGCGGCCGTGCACAGCGAGGTCTGGCACCTCATCATCGGCAAGGCGATGATCGCGCTCGCCAACGGCCTGTGCGTCACTGCGATGGTGACCAGCACCGCCACCTCCGTCGATCAAGGTGACACCGGCATCGCCACCAGCCTGGTCCTGGTGACTCGCGTGCTCGGCTACGCCGTGGGTGCGCAGGTCAGCGGAGCGATGCTCACGGCCGCGACCCCTTCCGGCTCGGATGTCCCGGCCGAATCGGCCTTCGTCACCGGCTTCGTCATAGCCGGCGCCGTCACGGCGCTGTCCCTCCTCGTCACCCGGACCATGAGCAAAGGAGTCAAGGAATGACCCGCACTGAACCGCTGAGAGATATCCGCACCACGCCGAGGCGCAAGGTCCTGATATCCGGGGCCAGCATCGCGGGGCCCGCCCTCGCGTTCTGGCTGAATCGCTACGGGTTCGCCGTCACGGTAGTCGAGAAGGCGGGCACGATTCGTGACGGTGGCTATCCCATCGACGTGCGCGGCACCGCACTCGAGGTCGTCCGGAGGATGGGAATCCTGCCGCGGCTGCGGGACGCGCACATCGACCTGAGCCGGCTGACCTTCCTCGACGAGGAGGGCGGCAAGGTGGCCTCGGTCAATCCGCACACCCTCACCGGCGGTGTCGCGGGACAGGACCTGGAGGTGCGGCGCGGGGATCTGGCCGGCGCCCTCTACACGGCGGTCCGTGACGACGTGGAGTTCCTGTTCAACGACTCCATCGACACCCTCGACCAGTCCGGCCACGGGGTCGACGTCACCTTCCGCGGGGGCGGCAGGCGTACGTTCGACATGGTGTTCGGCGCGGACGGGCTGCACTCACGCACCCGCGAGTTCCTGTTCGGCCCCGAAGAGCAGTTCCACCGGTACCTCGGCTACTGCTTCGCCGGGTTCACCATGCGCAACACCTTCGGGCTCTCCCACGAGGTCATGATGTGGAACGCCCCGGGCACGGCCGCGGCACTCTACGCCGTGGGGGACAACGACGAGGTGCACGCCTTCCTGCCCTTCGCCCACCCGGAACCGCCGTACGACGCGTTCCGGAACCCGGAGGCCCAACGGGACCTGGTCGCCGCGGTCTTCGCCGAGGCGAAATGGGAGGTCCCCGGCATGCTTGCCGCCATGCACGACGCGGATGACCTGTTCTTCGACGCGGTCAGCCAGATCCGCATGCCCCGCTGGTCCAGCGGCAGGGTCGCGCTGGTGGGCGACGCCGCGTACGCGCCCTCGTTCCTCACCGGACAGGGCTCCAGCCTCGCGCTCGTCGGCGCGTACATGCTCGCCATTTCCCTGGCCGACCGGGACCACGCCGCGGGCTTCGCCGCCTACGAACACAACACGCGTGAGTTTGTGACCCTGAACCAGGATCAGGTCGGCGATGGCGACGCCACACTCTTCCCGACCACCGCCCGGGCCCTGGAGCAGCGCAACGACATGCTGCGCAATCTCACCGCCATGCCCCCCGCGGAGGGACGACCGGCCCATTCGGCCCTCACCCTGCCCGAATTCATGCCCATGACGTGAAGGGTCAGCGGTCGGGAAGCCGGTGGCGCGGCTCGGCCCGCACCCGGGCTCCGGGCCACTCGGTGAAGCGCCGGAAGGCGGTGACGCCCGAGGCGCCGCCCCCCCCGGCCGGCGTTCCGCCCGGCGCGGCGGGGTGCGGCGGCGCTCCCCGGTCAGCTGGTCAGCTGGTCAGATGTCCCGGAAGATCTCGATCTGCGCGCCGATGGAGTTCAGCCGCTCCGCCAGGTCCTCGTACCCGCGGTTGATCACATACACATTGCGCAGCACCGACGTCCCCGGCGCCGCCATCATCGCCAGCAGCACCACGACCGCGGGCCGCAGCGCCGGCGGGCACATCATCTCGGCCGCCCGCCACCGGGTCGGGCCCTCGACCAGCACCCGGTGCGGGTCGAGGAGCTTGACGTGGGCGCCGAGCCGGTTCAACTCGGTCAGGTAGATGGCCCGGTTGTCGTAGACCCAGTCGTGGATCAGCGTGGAGCCCTGCGCGGACGCGGCGATGGCCGCGAAGAAGGGCACGTTGTCGATGTTGATCCCCGGGAACGGCATCGGGTGGATCTTGTCGATGGGGGCCTGGAGCTTGGAGGGCCGCACAGTCAGGTCCAGCAGCCTGGTGCGGCCGTTGTCCGCCCGGTACTCGGCGCTGCGCTCGTGGTCCAGGCCCATCTCCTCCAGCACGGCCAGCTCGATCTCCAGGAACTCCACCGGCACCCGCCGGATCGTCAGCTCCGACTCCGTCACCACCGCGGCGGCCAGCAGGCTCATCGCCTCCACCGGGTCCTCGGACGGGGCGAAGTCCACGTCACGGTTGATCTCGGCGAGGCCGTGCACGGTGAGCGTGGTGGTGCCCACCCCCTCGACCTTGACCCCCAACTCCTCCAGGAAGAAGCACAGATCCTGGACCATGTAGTTGGGGGAGGCGTTGCGGATCACGGTGACGCCGTCGTGCCGCGCCGCGGCCAGCAGCGCGTTCTCGGTGACGGTGTCGCCGCGCTCGGTCAGCACGATCGCGCGGGTGGGGGCCACCGCGCGGTCCACCCGGGCGTGGTACATCCCGTCCGTGGCGGTCACTTCGAGGCCGAAGTGGCGCAGCGCGGTCATATGCGGCTGCACGGTGCGGGTGCCGAGGTCGCAGCCGCCCGCGTACGGAATCCTGAACTGCCCCATGCGGTGCAGCAGCGGGCCCAGGAACATGATGACGCTGCGGGTCCGGCGGGCCGCCTCGGTGTCCATGGCGGCCAAGTCCAGCTCGGCGGGCGGCACGATCTCCAGATCCGCCCCGTCGTTGATCCAGCGGGTGCGGACGCCGATGCTGCCCAGCACCTCCAGGATCCGGTAGACCTCCTCGATCCGGGCGACCCTTCTCAGGGTCGTACGGCCCGAGTTGAGCAGCGTCGCGCACAGCAGGGCGACGCAGGCGTTCTTGCTCGTCTTGACGTCGATGGCGCCCGAGAGACGACGGCCGCCGACGACCCGCAGATGCATCGGACCCGCGTATCCGAGGGAGACGATCTCACTGTCGAGCGCCTCGCCAATCCTGGCGATCATCTCAAGACTGATGTTCTGGTTGCCGCGTTCAATACGGTTGACCGCGCTCTGGCTGGTCCCGAGCGCCTCCGCGAGCTGCGTCTGGGTCCAGCCACGATGCTGTCGCGCGTCGCGGATGAGCTTGCCGATGCGGGAGAGGTAGTCGTCAGTCATACGGCAGAGGCTATCTCAGATATGAGATGCACGCGCGATGGGGGCGGCGTTCGGGTGAGCGTGTCGGAAGCGGGTCGCTGTCACGGGTATTGTTCTACTAACATGCGAACAACTAATATGCAGGCAGTCGACGAATCGGAGGCAGCCGTGCATGACTCCCAGCGCCGCACCCTGGTGATCGGCCTCCCCTTCTCCCTCGCCTGCGCCGCCGTCCTCACGACGTACGCGGCCCTGCGCGACCGGCTCCCGGATCCGCTCGCCATCCACTTCCCGGCGAGCGGCAAGGCCGACGGCTTCTCCGGCGCGGGCTCGTTCCTCACAGTGGCCCTCGCCCTCCTCGCGGTCCAGGGCGCGGTCTTCGCCGTCCTCGCCCACCGCTCGAGCCGGGGCATGGGCTCGCTGCGCATGATGGCCGCGTTCGCCTACGGGGTGTCAGGGCTGCTCGGCTACGCGTTCCCCGCCACGCTCTTCGCCAACGCCGACGTCCCCGACGCCACCGACGCCCGCTTCCCGATGTGGCAGCTGGCCGTGGCCCTGGCCTGCGCGCTGACCGCCGGTGGGGTGGGCTGGCTGCTGGCCGGGGCGGATGCCGCGCCCGCCGCCGGCCCCGCAGGTGAGCCGCACCGCCTGCCGCTCGGCAAGGGCGAGGCCGCCAGCTGGACGCGCACCGTCACCTCACGCGTGCTGCTCGCCGTAGGGCTGGGCCTCGCGGGCGTGGGCGCGGTGCTGGCGTTCACCGTGAGCCCCAGGAGCGGGCTGCCGATGGCCGTCGTGGGGGCGATCGCCGCGCTGCTGTCCGGCTGCCGGGTCACCGTCGACCGGCGCGGCCTGACGGTGTCCCCGCCCGTCGTCCGGCTGCCCCGCCTGCGGGTGCCGATCGGCCGCATAGAGGCGGCCACCAGCCGCCGGGTGGACGCGGTCGGCGACTTCGGTGGCTGGGGCTACCGGATCAGGCCAGGAAGGCGCGGCGTGGTGCTGCGCTCCGGGGACGCGCTGTGCCTGCGGCTGACCAGCGGCAAGGAGTTCGTGGTGACGGTGGACGACGCCCGTACCGCCGCGGCGCTGCTCAACACCCTCGTCGACCGCGCCCTCGCCGAGCGCGGCGGGGACCGCCCGGCGGCGGCGAACTGACATGCTGTTCACGGTCGACCCCGGCTCCCCGGTCCCGCTCGGCGACCAGATCGCCGCCTCCGTACGCCGCGCCATCGCCGACGGCACGGTCCAGCCCGGCGAGCGTCTCCCCGCCGCCCGCGCCCTCGCCGACTCCCTCGGCGTCAATGTGCACACCGTCCTCCGCGGCTACCAGCGGCTGCGCGAAGAGGGCCTGATCGAACTGCGCCGCGGCCGTGGCGCCGTGGTCACCGGAGCCGCCACCTCCGCCGGCCGCGCCCGCCTCGTCGAGGGCGTCCTCGGCCTGGTCGGCGAGGCCCGCGCGATCGGGCTCTCCGACGACGAGCTGCTGGCCCTGGTGCGGAACGGCCTCGCGGGCGGCGGCTGAGGGCGGGCCATCACTCGTACCGGTGACTGCCCGACCCCGACCCCGTCCCCGTCCCTGTCCGCGACCCCGACCCCGACCCCGACCCCGTCCCTGTCCCTGTCCCCGCCACGATGCCCGTCACCAGCTCCGCGAAGTCCGCCGCCGGGTCGTGCAGGGCCGCCGCGTGGAGCAGCTCCACGCGGTGCACCAGGCGCGGGGAGACCAGCGGGACCGCGATGAGACCGGGGGCGCCCTCGGCGGCGGAGTGCGGCAGCAGGGCCAGGCCGTGGCCCGCGGCGGCCAGGGCGAGGAGCGCCCGTACGTCGGTGCCCTCGTACCGCAGCGCCGCGCGGAAGCCGTCGGTGCCGCTCGCGGCGCGCAGCCGGCGCAGCGGGACGGCGGCCTCGGGCGCGTCCAGCCAGCGCGCGTCGGCGAGGTCGGCCAGCCGCAGGCCGAGGCGGCGGGTCAGCGGATGGCCGAGGGGCAGCGGCACGACGAGCGAGCCCTCGGCGACGGCCAGGGCGGACAGCGGGCCGCCGGCGGGCAGCGGCAGCGGATCCCCGGGCGCCGCAAGACCGTCGGTCAGCCCGAGGTCGAACTGCCCGGCGGCCACCGCCGCGGGGATCTCACCGCGGCCCAGGACCCGAACGGCCGTCCGCACGCCCGGGTGGGCCCGGCGCGCCTCGGCCAGGGCCGCCGCGACCCGGGCCGTCATGGCCAGGGGCGACGCGCAGAGCGTCAGCCGGGCGGCGGTGGCGCCGGCGAGGCGCTCGACGTCCGCACGGGCCGCGTCCAGCCCGCGCAGCAGCGGGCCCGCGTGCTCCAGCAGCCGAGCGCCCGCCGCGGTCGGCGCCACCGGACGCCGGGTCAGCAGGGGGGTCCGCAGATCGGCTTCGAGCGTGGCGATGTGCTGCGACACGGCCGACGGAGTGAACCCCAGGTCGCGGGCGGCCTCCGAGAAGGACGCGCGGCGGGCCACGGACACGAAGGTGCGGAGCAGGTGCGGATCCATCGCTTCAGTATTCCGGCTCGCGCGGCACCCGATGGCCCGGTCGCCGGGCGGCTGACGCTCAGGGAGCGTCCTTGGCGCGAGCGTTCGAATCCCGGGGGTCCGGCGGCCGGCCCACCAGCCGCGCGTACCAGGTGGAGGAGGCCACCAGCCGGCCGATCACCAGTCCCGCCACCACGACCAGGAACGCCGCGATGAGCCAGGACAACAGGGTGAAGACGGGGCCGAGCGGGCCGAAGTCGGCGAGACTGCGGTCCATGGCCCGCGGCATGACCAGCCGGGAGGCATAGCCCAGCGCGACGGCGCCGGCGCCCGCGAGCACCGCGCCGGGCAGCAGCGGCAGCCACCCGACCCGGCCGCCCAGCAGCAGGTGCTGGGTCCACCACCACAGCAGCACGGACGACAGCAGGGACAGCACGAGCCCCGAGACGATCCCGGCGCCGAAGCCCTTGCGCAGCGGCGCCTGGACGAACAGCACCGCCAGCCAGACCAGCACCCACAGCAGCCAGCGCCACGCCGTCACGCGCATCCGCGCCCTGGGCAGGCTCCAGCACCGCTCGCAGACCGTCTGGAGGGCCCGGCTGAAGGCGGTGGCCGCGATCAGCGCCACCACGAGGCCCGCGGCGCCCGAGGGCTTTCTGGTCGTGCCGGACGCGGCGAGGGTCCGGCGCAGCTCCTCCAGCGTCTTGCCGCGCACACCGACGACCGAGCGCACGGAGTCCGCCAGCAGGCTCTTCCATCCCGCAGGGGCGAAGGCGGCCACCGCCATCAGCAGCGGCAGGGCCGTCAGAAACGCCTGGGCGGCCAGCCGGGTGGCGGCCTCCAGGGTGTTGACGGCGAGCAGCCGCTCCATCAGCCGGGCGACCGCCGGTGCCGGGCGGCGCGCCGAGGCCAGGACACTCCGCGCTCTGCCGAACCGGGGTGGCCGGTGTTCGTCTCCGCCGGAACCGGAACTCACCGCCTGCCTCCTGCGTACCAGGCTGCCACCTCGGACGGCCGCGAGAACTCACCGCCGCCACCGCCACCGACAAGGGGTGCGCCACCGATAACGCGTGCCGGCGACGCCCGTCCGCCGCTGCCGCGAGGACGCCAAGCAGCGCCAGGACCAGGACGACGATGCCCAGGACGAGCGCCACCGACGCCGGGGTGGGGTGGTTCCACAGGACGAGGGCGAGCGCGCCGCCGGAGATGACGACGCCCGTGGTCCAGCCCCGGTGGGCCTCCAGCCAGCGGCCGGCGCCGCCGGTGCGCAGCCCCAGGCGGGCCAGGGCCCGGCCGGTGGCGCCGGTGGCGCGCGCGGCCCCCGAGCGCACGGCGCGGGCGCCGCGCCCGGGGCCGTACAGATAGCCCGACACCACGGTGATCACCGCGACGACCAGGATGGTGCGCGTGCTCTCGCGCAGGAACCGCACGAACGTGTCGTAGATGACGGTGGCGGCGTCCGCTGGCAGCGTGGTGGGCGGCACGGAGTCCAGATAGACGCGGCGCAGGACGGCCAGGCCGACGAGCAGCACCAGCATCATCACCGCCACGCCGACGCCCACGCTCATCAGCGCCACCCGGTGCGCGGGGGCCGTCCACACGGCGAGGGCGGCGAGCACGATCGCCGTCACCGGCAGCCAGACGCCCAGGACGTCCAGCAGCCGCATGGCGCTCTGCGCCTTGTCGAGCTTCTGGGTCTTCAGCAGCGGGATCGTCCGCTCGACGGTGGGGATGTGGGCGGCCTTCTGGTAGCCCGCGGCGACCAGCCGGTGTTTGACGTTGTCGATGAGGGTGCCGAGGTCCAGGACGATGGTGTTCCCCCTGGCCTGGACGGCGCTGCTGCCCTCGCCGGTGAGCACCTTCACCACGGCGGCGTGCGCCCGGCGGTTGGCGGCGGTCCACACCTGGGCGAACTGCCGGCTGCGCACCACCTTGGCCACCACGTCGTGCACGGCCGTGGTCAGCGCGGTCCTCAGCGGCTCGGTCAGCAGCTTGGCGCTGTCGGCGACCCGGGGCGGGGCGCCGACCCGGTCCAGGGCCCTGGAGAGCGCGGCGGTGACGCCTGCCACATCGACGTTGGAGACCACGCGCTTGGTGAGCCGGTCGGTCACCGCGTTCTGCACGGCGGGGTCGGAGGCCAGCGGGGCCACGGTCTGGACGTACCGGTCGGTGTCGGCCACCTCCTCGTGCGTCCAGGTGGCGACCACGGCGAGCGGGGCGAGCAGCACGGCCAGCACCAGCAGCACCGACGCGCCGGCGTACCGGAGTCGGCGGTGGCGTACGGCGTGTGCCCTGCGCAATCGCTCGTAATCCTGGCGCTCGGCGGCGCTCAGCGGAGGCTCGGCGGGGGATCCGCCGTCGGATCCGTCGGATCCGTGGGATTCGTGGGATTCGCTGGGAGGTTCGGAGGAAGGGGTGCCAGAGGAGTCCATGCGGTCCTCCTTCGCATGATCCTCATGGTGCGCGGAGGCGCGCAAGATCGCCACGCGAGGCATGGCGGTGCAAGCCCCCCGTGCGGCGGTCCATGTATTAGGGTTATCTTGACATCGAGATATCTGCCAGAAGGCGCACCGCGGCCGCACTGGTAAGGCTTGCCTAAGTAAGCCCGACCTTACCTGATGGGCGAGGGCATGTGACGGCAGGATTGCGGTAGTACGCGCGAGATCATGCATGAAGGAGACAGTCGTGTCGGCGAACAGCTTCGACGCCCGCAGCACGCTCCAGGTGGGCGACGAGTCGTACGAGATCTTCAAGCTGGACAAGGTGGAGGGGGCCGCCCGTCTGCCGTACAGCCTGAAGGTGCTGCTGGAGAACCTGCTCCGCACCGAGGACGGCGCGAACATCACCGCCGACCACATCCGCGCGCTGGGCGACTGGGACCCGAGCGCCCAGCCCAGCCAGGAGATCCAGTTCACGCCGGCCCGCGTGATCATGCAGGACTTCACGGGTGTGCCGTGTGTCGTGGACCTCGCCACCATGCGCGAGGCCGTCAAGGAGCTGGGCGGCGACCCCGCCCGCATCAACCCGCTCGCCCCCGCCGAGCTGGTCATCGACCACTCGGTCATCGCCGACCGCTTCGGCACCCCCGAGGCGTTCACCCAGAACGTGGAGCTGGAGTACGGGCGCAACAAGGAGCGCTACCAGTTCCTGCGCTGGGGCCAGACGGCGTTCGACGAGTTCAAGGTCGTCCCGCCGGGCACCGGCATCGTCCACCAGGTCAACATCGAGCACCTGGCCCGCACCGTCATGGTCCGGGGCGGACAGGCCTACCCCGACACCCTGGTCGGCACCGACTCGCACACCACCATGGTCAACGGCCTGGGCGTGCTGGGCTGGGGCGTCGGCGGCATCGAGGCCGAGGCCGCGATGCTGGGCCAGCCGGTCTCGATGCTCATCCCGCGCGTCGTCGGCTTCAAGCTCACCGGCTCGCTGCCGACCGGCACCACCGCCACCGACCTGGTGCTCACGATCACCGAGATGCTGCGCAAGCACGGCGTGGTCGGCAAGTTCGTCGAGTTCTACGGCGAGGGCGTCTCCTCCATCCCGCTCGCGAACCGCGCCACCATCGGCAACATGTCGCCGGAGTTCGGCTCCACCGCCGCGATCTTCCCGATCGACAGCGAGACCATCAACTACCTGAAGCTCACCGGCCGCAGCGAGCAGCAGCTCGCGCTCGTCGAGGCGTACGCCAAGGTGCAGGGCCTGTGGCTGGACCCGGCCGCCGAGCCGGACTTCTCCGAGAAGCTGGAGCTCGACCTGTCGACGGTCGTCCCGTCGATCGCCGGCCCCAAGCGCCCGCAGGACCGGATCGTGCTGGCCGAGGCCGCGCAGCAGTTCGCCCAGGACATCCGGAACTACGTGGCCGAGGACGAGGAGGCGGGCAAGGAGTCCTTCCCGGCCTCCGACGCCCCCGCGCTCGACCACAACGGCGTGCCGACCAAGCCGACCCCGGTCATCGCCCCCGACGGCAGCCAGTACGAGATCGACCACGGCGCCGTCACCGTCGCCGCGATCACCTCCTGCACCAACACCTCCAACCCGTACGTCATGGTCGCCGCCGCCCTCGTGGCGAAGAAGGCCGTCGAGAAGGGCCTGACCCGCAAGCCGTGGGTCAAGACCACCCTGGCCCCCGGGTCCAAGGTCGTCATGGACTACTACGACCGCGCGGGCCTCACCCCGTACCTCGACAAGCTGGGCTTCAACCTCGTCGGCTACGGCTGCACCACCTGCATCGGCAACTCCGGCCCGCTGCCGGAGGAGGTCTCCAAGGCCGTCAACGAGGCCGACCTCGCCGTCACCTCCGTGCTGTCCGGCAACCGCAACTTCGAGGGCCGGATCAACCCGGACGTCAAGATGAACTATCTGGCGTCCCCGCCGCTGGTCGTCGCGTACGCCATCGCCGGCTCCATGAAGGTGGACATCACCAAGGACGCCCTCGGCACCGACCAGAGCGGCAACCCGGTCCACCTGGCCGACATCTGGCCCTCCGAGAAGGAGGTCGAGGAGGTCGTCGCCTCCGCGATCGGCCAGGAGATGTTCAACACCAGCTACGCCGACGTCTTCGCGGGCGACGCGCAGTGGCAGGCGCTGCCCGTCCCGACCGGCAACACCTTCGACTGGGACCCCGAGTCCACCTACGTCCGCAAGCCCCCGTACTTCGAGGGCATGGCCATGGACCCGTCGCCGGTCCAGAACGTCACCGGCGCCCGGGTGCTCGCCAAGCTGGGCGACTCGGTCACCACCGACCACATCTCCCCGGCCGGCGCCATCAAGGCCGACACCCCGGCCGGCAAGTACCTCACCGAGCACGGCGTCGAGCGCCGCGACTTCAACTCCTACGGCTCGCGCCGAGGCAACCACGAGGTCATGATCCGCGGCACCTTCGCCAACATCCGGCTGCGCAACCAGGTCGCGCCGGGCACCGAGGGCGGCTACACCCGCGACTTCACCCGGGCCGCCGAAGGTGACGGGGAAGCCCCGGTCTCCTTCATCTACGACGCGTCGCAGAACTACCAGGCCGCGGGCGTCCCGCTGGTGATCCTGGCCGGCAAGGAGTACGGCTCCGGCTCCTCCCGCGACTGGGCTGCCAAGGGCACCGCGCTGCTGGGCGTCAAGGCCGTCGTCGCCGAGTCGTACGAGCGCATCCACCGCTCGAACCTCATCGGCATGGGCGTACTGCCGCTCCAGTTCCCGGAGGGCGCCTCGGCGCTCTCGCTGGGCCTGACCGGCGAGGAGACCTTCTCCATCACGGGCGTCACCGAGCTGAACGACGGCACCACCCCGAGCACGGTGAAGGTCACCACCGACACCGGCGTCGAGTTCGACGCGGTCGTGCGCATCGACACCCCCGGTGAGGCGGACTACTACCGCAACGGCGGCATCATGCAGTACGTGCTGCGCTCGCTGATCCGGAAGTAAGACCGGGCACGAGTCCCCACGGACTCACGGACGGGCCGCACTCCCCGGCACGGGGGGCGCGGCCCGTCCGCCGTTCTCCGCCGGGATCAGGGGACGCGACGCCCGGCGGGGTCGCACCTTGATGCTGCGGGAAGGGGCCGGTAAGGGGAAAGATCCACCAGACCCAGGCGAGCAGACCCGGGCGAGTCACAGGGCGCGGGCGATCGACGCCCACACCGGGTGGACCGCCCGCGCGCCGCCCGCCACGTCCCACAGCGCGTTCTGGAGCACCCGCCCGAGCGTCCAGGCGCGCGCCCGCTCCCGGTCGAGCCCCAGCACCTCCGTCATCACATCGAAACGGCGGCGCACCGCGCGCGGTACGTCCCCCGTCGCGGTGATGTCGTCCCAGCGGTTGTGGAGGGCCGGGAACAGCTCGAAGCCCGGGTCGCCCACCAGCGGCTTGGGGTCGATGGCCAGCCACGGGCCACGGCCGCCGGCGTCGGGAGCGGGCGGCGCCAGGACGTTGTCGTAGTGCAGATCCCAGTGCAGCAGCCGGTCGCCGGGCTCCCCGGCCACCTCCCGTACGGCGGCCGCACAGTCACGGACCAGGCGGGCGTCCTCCCAGGCGCCGAGCGCGGCCACCGCCCCGGGCACCCGGTCGAGCATCGCCGCGGCGATGTCACCGAGCCGCCGCAGGCCCGGCGGGGCCGGGGCCTCGCCCAGCCGGGCCAGCAGCCCGGCCAGGACCTCGACGGCGGCCGTGTCGTCGGGGACGGCGGACAGCGAACGGGCGGGGTCCAGCCGCTCCAGCAGCATCGCGCCGCCGGCCGGCTCGTCCCGCAGCAGACGGACCGCGCCCCGCCCGCCCCACGCCCGCAGCGCGGCGGGCTCGTCCGCGGTCTCCTCGGTGAGCAGCTGAAGCTTGAGCACGGCCCGGCCGCCGCCGCCCGCGCCGGTCACCGGCAGCACGAGGGCGCACGCGCCGTGCATCGGCGGACCGTCGGGGCGCAGCTCCCACCGGTCCAGATACCCGGCGGCCAGGCCGGGCAGCGCCGCGATCCAGGCGCGCCCGGCGGCCCCCTCGTACCGGCTCTGGGACGCGGCCAGCGCCTCGGGCACCTCGATCGGGGGATGTGCGGACGGTGCGGTCACGGGTGGGGGCCTCCTCGGCGCTCAGCGGTCAGCTCGGCAGCTCGACCTTCACCCGGCCGCAGCCGAGTCGCTCCGCCTCGGCGGCGGCGTAGCGGGGGAGGAGCTTGCGCGGAAGGTCGTCCATGCGGGTGCCCTCGTCCTGGATGAGGAAGACGGCCAGACCGGTCTGGCACGAGGTCTGGTACAGAGCCAGGCCCGGGCCGGCGGAACTGCCGCCTCTCTTGTCGAACTCGCGCCGCCCGAAGGCCGCGCCCAGGTCGGCGAGGACCTGGGCGATCCGCGGGTCCTCGACGGTGACCAGCCGCAGCCGCGCCCGGGTCGCGGCGGCACCGAGACCGACGCCGCAGACGCGGGCCGTCCGTGGGCTGTGCGCGAGCAGCGTGCCTTCGAGTTGGTAGCGCTCGTCCTTGGAGAGGGGGGCCAGCGCCAGCCCGTCGACGCCGCAGAGCCGTCGTGGCTCGGTGTTTTTCTGGCGCGAGGTTGCGGGAAGCTTCCCGGGGAGCGGGAAGGCGCCGTCGCAGTCCAGGGCGCGCATGGCGCCGTTCGCCAGCCGGACGGTCGCCCGCGCCACCTGATCCCGCCAGCGGGGCTTGTCACGAGAGCTCATCGGCAGCCTGCCCCAGGACGCGTCGACGACCGCGGGCCCGTCGGAGAGCCTCCCGTCGGGGCAACCGCTGGGGAGCGCGACCCAGGTCCGGTTCTCCGAGGTCATCCCGACGAATCCCTTGCCGAACGGCACCGCCAGCGGGGAGAGGAAGTCCGCCAGCCAACCCGTGGTCTGCGGGTCGTACCGCCCGTCGAGCTGGTGGAGCCGGAAGTCGATATGCGCGACAGGGCTGCCGTCGCGCAGCGCCACCAGCCGACAGGCACCCTGGGCATCGGGCGAGCTGTCGTTCCCGTAGTCCGGGCGGATCTCCTCCGCGCGGACCGAGAGCTCGGAGCGGAACAACGCCTCCGCGTCCTTCTTGGGGAGTGTCCCCCAGCACACGGTCTCATTCTCGTCCGACCACGGGAGGCTGTCCGTCTGCCAGGCGGTCAGCAGGCCGCCGATGAGCGCGCCCACGACCCCCACGGCGATCAGCTGACCGGGCCGGGTCCGCAGCAGGCCCCAGGCCCGTCGGCCACGCCGCGCCCACCGGCCCTTGCGCGCGGCCTCGGTGGCGATGCGGATGTGCTCCTGTCGCTGCCACTCGTCGGGGCTGCTCATGCCGGCTCTCCGTGTGGTGTGACGGCGGCGCAGCCGAGGCGCTTGGCCACCGCGGCGGCGTAGACGGGGAAGACTCGGGACGGGGTGGCGAACGGGGTGTCCTTGGCGATGGCCGTGTTCTGCATGAACATCACCGTCGTACGGCCCGCGCACCGGGTCCGGACGAGCGCGCCATCCGCGTCCGTATAGCCCTGGCCGCGCCAGCCCCGGGCGAGCGGGGCGCCGCCCGTGAGGCCGTCGAAGAGCTTCAGCAGCCGGGGGTGGGCGGTCATGCTGAACTGGGTGGCCATGTTGTCGGACCAGTAGACGACGCAGGTCTGCAGGTCGTCGCCGACCGGGCCCACGGTGGAGTGCAGGCCGTCCTCGTCCTCCTCGCCATGGCGGGGTGCGGGTCCGAGCCCGTCGATCCGGCAGGCGCCCGGGGCGAAGCTGGTGTCGAAGGTGCCGTCAGGCGCGTGTACCGACACTATGGGCGCGGTGAAACCCAGCGGCTTCTCCGGCGCGCAACCGGCCTTCTCCATACCCCGGTTGGCGACGTCGACGAGCACCTGCCCCGCCTGCCACGGCTCGGAGGAGACGCCCGGCAGACTGGCGGTGTCGCCTTCGCTGTCGCTCTGCGTCCCGCTGACAGTCACGACCGAGGGGCGGCCGTCGACATCGCACTTCTCGGGGAGCACCAGCGCGGCGGAGCCCTTGCTGACGAAGCCCGGCAGCCCCGCCGGAAGCTGATCTCTCGCGCCGGCGAAGAGCCCGGCCAGCCAGGCGCGGCGCTTCTCCGCGTCTTTCGGGCCGGTGCCGTAACTGACGGAGATCTTCTCGTGGATGGTCTCGTCGGTGCCGTACGTCCGGCTCGCGGTGATCGTGCATGAGCCGCGCGGGCGTTCGGGCGTCGGGGCCGTCTCCCGGAAGGCGCGGTCGTCCCTCTCAAGGAGGAGCGACGGCTTGTCCTGCTGCGACCAGGCGCCCCAGCAGAGTCTCTTCGCCGCCTCCGCGTCGTCGACGGCCCTGATGACCAGCCATCCCGCCACCAGCGCGGCGGCGAGTCCACCCGCCAGTGCCGCGCGTCCGCGCCGGGCCGTCAGGGCGCTGCGCAGCCGTCCGCCACGGCCACCGCCACCGTCGCCTGTCGTCTGTTCATCCATGCGGCTTCCCCCGTAAGCATGTATGTGCCGTAGATCGTATCGGGCGGTACCGACAGCCGGGCGGGAAGCCCGCTCCGTCAGAGAAAGCTGCTGGACGGGATGTACGGAGTCGGCGGCCGCATCCCGCGCAGGCACACATAGCCCTGGGTGGACAGCTCGAGCCCCGCCGCCAGCCCCACGTCGACCGCCCACTCCTGCTCGGCCGTCAGGCTCGGGACCCGGGCCTCGGTGCCCTCCGGCAGGCTGAGCAGCGCGGCGGTCAGCAGCCGCGTCGCCAGCCGCCGGGAGGTCGCGGCCAGCAGCTCGACCTTGCCGTCGTCGCCGACGTAGCAGTATCCGCTGCCCGCCAGGTCGTCCGAGACGAACAGCCGGCGCTGGCGCAGCAGCAGCTCGTGGTCGGGCCCGTGAGCCCCGCCCCGGGTGCGGCGGTCCACGGAGTCCATCATGTCCCGCTGCCTGGCCCCGCCCTCGAACACGCCCCCGTCCGGCGCCGGAAGCCGCTCCTTGCTGACGATTCCGCGCATGCGGATGGCCGGGTGCAGGGTGAAACCGGCCTGCCGGTACGTGGCGGCCGCCCGCGGGTCCTCGGAGCCGACGATGATCCCGCGCAGACACGCCCGCCCGTACGCGAGCGCCGCGGCCAGCAGCTCCCGGCCGAGGCCGCGCCCCTGGGCCCGGGGGAGCACGGCGAACAGCGCCAGCCCCCAAGTGCCCTCGCGTCTGCTGGACAGCGCGGCGCCGACCGGCATCCCGGCGTCGTCCACGGCGAGCCAGCAGCCGCCCGGGTCGGTGCGGGCGAGGTGCCGGTTGCGGCCGTGGACGAAGGCGACGCGCTGCGGCGGCCACTCGTCGTCGGTCTCGCCAGGGAGGGTGCGGGAGGCGCCGAAGGCGGCGGTGGCCACGGTGCGCACCGCCGCGGCGTCCTCCTCGGTGTCGCGTAGCCGGCGGACAATCATGTGCCCATGATGGCGGTCCGCTTGGCGGGCGCGCGAAACCTCGTTGTCGGTCGTGTGGACGTGGCTTGGTCGACCCGCGAACGCGACAACGTTGTCAAAAGGGCTGTAGAGATCAGTACGCCGTCAACCGGCCCACGCTGTCAAGTCCCCGTCCGCTGAAGGCCGTTGCCGCGGCCGGGCGGCCCGAGGCGCCCTTACGCCCGCCGCGCCGAGTGAGGTACGGTCCCTGCGGCTTGCTCGACCCGGCGAACGCGGCCCTGTGCGAAGGATGGGACCGCGATGCCCTCAAGACCCCCGGCCGCCCTGGCGGCCGTGGCCCTGACCGCCGGATTGCTCGCGTCCGCGCTGACCGCCACCCCCGCGGCGGCCGAGCCGGCCACCGTGAAGACCACCACGACGGCCGCACTCGTCAAGGACCCCGCCGTTTACGTCGATCCGCTCATCGGCAGCCGCAACGGCGGCAACACCTACCCCGGAGCCGTCGTCCCCTTCGGCATGCTCTCCTGGAGCCCCGAGAACACCCGCGGCAACGCCACCCGCACCGCGGCCCCCGGCGGCTACCAGTACGACGCGACCCGCATCCGGGGCTTCAGCCTCACCCATATGTCCGGCACCGGCTGCGCGGGCGGCTCCGGCGACATCCCGTTCTTCCCCTTCCCGGGCGAGGTCACCTCGTCCCCCGCCGCGGACACCAAGGACGAGGTGTACGCGTCCGACTTCCGGCACGAGGACGAGACCGCGCGGCCCGGCCGGTACGGGGTCACCCTCGCCTCCGGCGCCGGAGCCGACCTGACCGCCACCGCCCGCACCGGCTCCGCCCGCTTCACCTACCCCGAGGGCAAGGCGGCCTCGCTGCTCATCCGCAGCTCCGCGTCCGAGGTCGGCAGCACGGACGCGGACCTCACGATCGACCCGGCGCACCGCACCGTCTCCGGCTCGGTCACCAGCGGCAACTTCTGCGGCTACCTCGACCCCGAGGGGCGCCGCAGCTACTACACGCTGCACTTCACCGCCACCTTCGACACCGCGTTCACCGCCCACGGCACCTGGCAGGACGACCGGCTGCGCCCCGGCACCACGACCGCCGAGGGCGGCACGGGCGGCTACGGCACCGACGGCCGCCCCGTCGCGGGGAAGGGCTCCGGCGGCTACCTCCGCTTCCCCGACGGCACCCGCCGGGTCGGGGTCAAGGTCGGCATCAGCTACGTCGGCCAGGCGGGCGCCAGGGCCAACCTGGCCGCCGAGAACCCGCCGGGGCGCGGCTTCGGGCAGGTGAGCGACGCCGCGTACGACGCGTGGCGCCGCCGGCTGGCCGACATCAGGGTCGGCGGCGGCTCGGACGCGGACCGCACCACCTTCTACACCGCGCTCTACCACTCGCTGCTGCACCCCAACGTCATCAGCGACACCGACGGCCGCTACCGGGGCAGCGACGGCGAGGTCCACTCGGTGACCCCGGGCCACCGGGCCCAGTACGGCACCTTCTCCGGCTGGGACGTCTACCGCTCCCAGGTCCAGCTGCTCACCCTCCTCGACCCCGGCCGGGGCTCCGACATCGCGCAGTCGCTGCTGAACTTCGCGCGCCAGAACGGCGGCGTATGGGACCGGTGGATCCACAACTCCTCCGGCACCCATGTCATGAACGGCGACCCGTCGGCCGCCGCCCTCGCCGGAATCCGGGCCTTCGGCGGCACCCGCTTCGACCTCGACGGAGCCCTCGACTCGCTGGTCCGGGCCGCGACCGTACCGACGGAGAAAGACACCAGCCCGGCCGGCAAGCCGATCATGTCGGTGGGCCAGCGCCCGTCCCTCGACAAGTATCTGAAGCTGCACTACATGCCGTCCGTCTCCAACGCCTGGGGCGGCGCGGCCGAGACGCTGGAGATGTCCGGCGCGGACTTCGCCATCTCACAGCTCGCCGAGGCGGCGGGGGAGCGGGACACCGCGCGCGCCTTCGCGGGCCGCGCCCAGTGGTGGCAGAACAGCTTCAACGCCGCCGCCGATCCGGAGACCGGCGGCTACATCGCCAACCGCAAGGCGGACGGCAGCTGGGTCACCGGCTTCACCCCGGCCACCGGCAACGGCTTCGTCGAGGGCACCAGCGCCCAGTACACCTGGATGGTGCAGCACAACCCGGCGGGCCTGTTCGCCGCCCTGGGCGGCAGGGACGCCGCGGTCAAGCGCCTGGACTCCTTCTTCCACAACGCCGACGGCAGCTGGGCGCTCACCGGCGCGGGCGGCGAGAAGTCCGAGCTGGACAACGAGCCGTCGATCAACGTGCCGTATCTGTACGCCTACGCCGGTCAGCCGTACAAGACCCAGGAGACCGTCCGCGCGGCGATGCGGCAGCTGTGGAGCACCGAGCCCGGCGGCATCCCCGGCAACGACGACCTGGGCGAGATGTCGTCCTGGTACGTGTTCTCGGCCCTCGGCATGTATCCGCAGGTCCCCTCCCGCGGCGAACTGGTGCTGGCCTCCCCGCTGTTCCCGCGCGTGGAGATCGAGCGCGGCGGCCGTGACATCTCCATCCGGGCCCCGCAGGCCGCGCCGGACGCGCCGTACGTCCAGTCGCTGAAGGTCGACGGCCGGGCGAGCGGCCGGCCCTGGCTGCCGGAGTCGTTCGTCGGGCGCGGCGGCACGCTGGAGTACGTCCTGGGCACCGAGCCCAACCGCTCCTGGGGCTCGGCCGCGGCCGACGCGCCCCCGTCCTTCCGCGACGGCGAGCAGCCGTACCAGATCGGGGTCGGGCCCACCACCGGCACCGTCGCGCCCGGCGAGAGCCTGACGGTGAAGGTGGCCGCGGTCCCGGTCCGCGACGGCGACCGTCCCGAGGTGCGCTTCACCGCTGAGGCCCCGGACGGGCTCACCGCCTCGCCCGCCTCCGGGGCGGTGGGGCCCGACGGCACGGCCGAGATCACGCTGCGCGCGGGGAAGGACACGGCCGAGGGCTTCTACGACGCGAAGGTGACGGTGACCGGCGGCGGCACGGAGGTCGTCCAGCCGGTCACGGTGACCGTCGCCGGGCCCGGCGGCCTGCTCGCCGCGTACAACAACGTCGGCGCCACCGACGACGCGGGCGAGCACGACGAGGGCGACTACGACGGCGGCGGCTGGAGCTACTCGCGCCAGGCCCTGGCCGAGGCCGGTCTCGCGCCGGGCGCCCGGGGCACCGTCCAGGGCCTGGAGTTCACCTGGCCCGACTCGCCCGCCGGCCGCCCCGACAACGCCTCGGCCGACGGCCAGACCATCGACCTGCCGGCCTCCACCGCCCTGTCGTTCGTCGGCAGCGCGGTCAACGGCAACCAGCGGACCACCGCCAAGGTCACCTACACCGACGGCAGTGCGGACAGCGCCGAGCTGGCCTTCACCGACTGGACGGTGGGCGGCGGCGGAGGGACCGTCCAGTACGGCAATGTGACCGTGGCCAGGACCCCGTACCGCAACATCAGCGGCGGGGACAAGGACGTCGTGGACGCCTACATCTTCGCGACCAAGGCGTTCCGGGCGCCGGACGGCAAGACGATCAAGAGCGTCACCCTGCCGGACAACGCGGACCTGCACGTCTTCGCGATCGCCCGCGGCTGACAGCCGGGCGCCCCGCCGAGACGTACGAGGCGTACGAGGCGTATGAGACTCACGGGGAGTTCGCCCGGCCGCCCCGCCGGGTGAACTCCCCAGTCCCGTCAAGCCTCTTGCGCCCCGGCGACGCCACGCCCTTTACTGATCGCTGCCCGGCGGCCGTCACGCCGTACCGCGAAACCGCCGCACCGTGTCCGCGCGCGCGGCGGGCCAGCACCGGAGGTGGACCACATCAGCACGCGGCCCCTGACGTTCGTCGTCGGCACCGGACGCAGCGGCTCGACCGCGCTGTCGCACGTCCTGAACCTGCATCCCGGCATCCTCAGCGTCAACGAGCTGTTCACCTCCCTCGGCATGGAGCCCCACCGGCATCCGCTGCCCGCGCGGACCGTGTCCGGCGCGGAGTTCTGGGAGCTGGTCACCCGGCCGAACGAGGGCTTCGACCGGATGATCCGCAGCGGCGCCCCGGCGCCGGAGTTCCTCTACAACCGGCGCCCCGGGCGCTTCTCGGCCGAGACCACCGGCATCCCCGCCCTGAGCATGATGGTCCTGCCGCACCTCACCGACGATCCGGACGGCCTCTTCGACGAGCTGGCGCCGCGGGTCTCGGCGTGGCCAGGCCGCCCGGTCGCCCGCCACTACACGGCGCTGTTCGAGCTGCTGGCCGAGCGGTTCGGCCGCGGGGTGGTCGTCGAGCGCTCCGGCGGCTCCCTGGGCTGGGTGCCCTGGATGCGGGAGGCGTTCCCCGGGGCGCGGTTCGTCCATATGTTCCGCGACGGGCCGGACTGCGCGCTGTCGATGAGCCGCCACCCCGGCTTCCGGATGACCCTGCGCACCATGGACGCCAGGAGCGCCGCCGGCGCGGGCCTGCTGGCCCGGCTCACCGACGAGCACGTCCGCACTCTGCCCCCCGACCTCGCGGGTCTGTTCGCCGAGCGGTTCGACCCCGCGCTGCTGATGGAGGCGCCGGTGCCGGTCGCCCGGTTCGGCGAGATGTGGTCGCACCTGATCACCCGGGGTCTGACGGCGCTGGCCCGGGTCCCGGAGGGCTCCCGTACGTCCCTGTCCTACGAGCAGCTGCTCGACGCGCCCCGGCGGGAGCTGGCCCGGCTGGCGGAGTTCATCGGCGTCGATCCGGCGGAGGAGTGGCTGACGGCGGCCGAGGCCACCCTCGACCACGGCCGGCGCGGCTCCGCCCTCCGCCTCCCCGCGGACGAGCTGTCCGCCCTGCGGGAGTCCTGCGCCCCGGGTACCGAGGCGCTGCGCGCGGTCATGGCGGGGGCGTAGCGCGGCCGGCTCCGCGCCCGGATTCCGCTGACAGCGGATTCGCTCACAGCAGGCGCCTACCCTGTCGGCCGTGTCCGGCGGGCAGAGTCACCGCCATGAGGCTTCTGCTGCTGGGCGGTACGGAATTCGTGGGGCGCGCCATCGCCGAGGAGGCGCTGGCGCGCGGCTGGCAGGTGACGGCGTTCAACCGCGGACGCCACGACCCGCCCCCGGGCGCGGCCGCCCTGCGCGGCGACCGCAGCGCCGCGGGCGGCCTGGCGGCCCTGGAGGGGGACGGCGCGGGGGAGTGGGACGTCGTCGTCGACACCTGGACGGGCGCGCCGTCCGCCGTGCGCGACGCGGCCCGGCTGCTGGCCGGGCGGGCCGGGCACTACGTCTACATCTCCAGCCGGTCCGTCTACGCCTACCCCGCCCCGGCCGGGCTCGACGAGGACGGCCCGCTGGTGGAGGCGTCGCCGGACGCGGGAGCCGTCGAGTACGCCGAGGCCAAGCGGGGCGGGGAGCTGGCGGCGGAGGCGGCGTTCGGCGAGCGGGCGCTGCTGGCCCGGGCGGGGCTGATCCTGGGCCCGTACGAGAACGTCGGCCGGCTGCCGTGGTGGCTGACCCGCATCGCCCGGGGCGGCCCGGTCCTGGCGCCGGGGCCGCGCGAGCTGCCGCTCCAGTACATCGACGTCCGCGACCTGGCCGGCTGGGTGCTGGACGCGGCCGGGCGCGGGCTCGGCGGCCCGTACAACCTGGTCGGCCCGCCGGGTCGGACGACCTTCGGCGAGCTGCTGGAGACGTGCGTGGCCGTCACCGGGGCGGCCGCCGAGCTGCGCTGGACGGACCCGGAGGCGGTCCTGGCGGCCGGTGTCGAGCCGTGGACCGAGCTGCCGATCTGGCTGCCGCCGGGGGAGCTGCACGACACGATGTACGGCGGGGACGTGTCCCGGGCGCTCGCCGCGGGCCTGCGCTGCCGTCCCGTCGCCGAGACCGTGGCCGCCACCTGGGAGTGGCTGCGACAGCTCGGCGGCCGCGCCCCCCACCGCCCGGACCGCCCGCCGGTGGGCCTTGCCCCGGAGCGGGAGGCGACGGTGCTGGGCACGGCCTAGGGGGTGTCCGACGGATCATTCCCCTACCCGCCCCTTCCCGTAACCAGGGGCAAAGCCCTTGTTACGCGGCGGAGCCCCGCGCGGCGGAGCCGCAGATCAGCAGGGGCTCGACACCGCGGGAAGGGGCGGGTAGGGGAACAGCACCGATATGCGGCTCCGCCGCGTGGCCGCCGGACACCCCTAGGCGGAGGGCGTCTGCCGTGGCGCCGGGACCGGCCGTACGGGGTGCTTGCTCATGATCGAGACGCGGTTGAAGGCGTTGATGGCGATCGCCACCCAGATCACCGCCGAGATCTCGTCGTCGGTCAGCGCCTGGCGCGCGACCCCGTAGGCCGCCTCCTGCCCGGCGGCGTCCGCGGGGCTGGTGGTCGCCTCCGCGAGGGCGAGCGCGGCCCGCTCCCGCGGGGTGAACACCTCGGTGTCGCGCCACGCCGCCAGCACGCCCAGGCGCTGCGCCGTCTCGCCGGCCCGCAGCGCGGCCTTGGTGTGCAGGCTGAGGCAGAACGCGCAGCCGTTGATCTGGGACACCCGCAGGTTGACCAGCTCCACGAGCTGCCGGTCGAGCCCGGCCTCGGCGGCGGTCGCGCGGACCGCCTCGGCGGTCTGCACCATCGCGCTGTAGACCTGGGGGCTCTGCTTGTCGATGAAGACCCGCCTGTCCCGCCCCTCGGCGGAGGCCGTCCCGTCGATCGAGGTCGCTGCGGAGGCCGCTGCCGCGTCAGTCACCTGAACTCCTTCACCGGGCCGCTTCGGCCGCTTCCGGTATGTTGCGCACCTCACCGAGGTGTCGATCTATCATCGTGATTGTTGAGCGTACAACTATCACCCGCTTGGGAGGCGTCGCGCCATGAGCAACACCGAGACCCAGCCCGCCGTACAGCGCTGCGGCGGCTCCCCGGACGAGGAGACCGGCCCGCGAGTGGAGGTCCTGACCCCGCGCGACGTCCCGCTGGGCGGCCCGCGCGCGATGACGGTACGACGTACCCTGCCACAGCGGGCCCGGACGCTGATCGGCGCCTGGTGCTTCGCCGACCACTACGGGCCCGACGACGTCGCCGCCACCGGCGGGATGGACGTCGCCCCCCACCCGCACACCGGTCTCCAGACCGTGAGCTGGCTGTTCAGCGGCGAGATCGAGCACCGCGACAGCCTGGGCAGCCACGCCTTCGTACGGCCCGGCGAGCTCAACCTGATGACCGGCGGCCACGGCATCAGCCACTCCGAGGTCTCCACCGCCCGCACCACGATCCTGCACGGCGTACAGCTGTGGGTCGCGCTGCCCGAGGCGCACCGGGACACCGCCCCTGACTTCCGGCACTACGAGCCGCGCGCCGTCCCCCTGACTGGGCAGGCGCGGGCCGGGGACGAGGCGGCCGGGGACGGGCCCGTGGGCGAGGCCAGGGTCTTCCTGGGCTCCCTCGTGGGCGACACCTCACCGGTCCCCACCTTCACCCCCCTGCTCGGCGCCGAAATCGTCCTGGAGCCGCACGCCACGGTCACCCTGGACATCGACACCCGCTTCGAGCACGGCCTCCTCCTCGACCGCGGAGAGGTCCGCATGGCCGACACCCTGCTGAGCCCCGCCGAGCTCGGCTATCTCGCCCCCGGAAACCGGACGCTGGAGCTGACCAACACCACGGACGCGGCTGCGCGGATGGTGCTGCTCGGCGGGCCGCCGTTCGGGGAGCAGATCGTGATGTGGTGGAACTTCATCGGGCGGTCGCACGAGGACATCACGCAGGCGCGCGAGGACTGGATGACGGGCTCGCGCTTCGGCGAGGTGAACGGCTACGACGGAGACCGCCTGCCCGCCCCCGAGCTGCCGAACCTGCCGCTGAAGCCGCGCGGCGACGTGCGCTGAAACAGACACAGCGCCATTGGTGGACGGGGCGCTCGGGCGCTGCTCTCATCCGGCGGAGCGGGCCCGGCGCCCGCTGTGCCGCCTCCCGGGAATCGGGGGGCGGATCGACACCGATGACCAGGTCCACCCTCCTGCGCACCGTCTACCGCCATCTGAAGCCAGTGGCCGGGCGAATACGACTCCACTGACCGGGACATCGTCGCGAAGGCCCTATAGATGCGGATGTCCTGGTGCTGGACGAGCCGACCAACCACCTCGACATCCGCCACCAGATCGAGCTGCTCACCCTGCTGCGCGCCCAGCGCTGTACGCCGGAGCCGTGCTCGCATCCGGCCGACCGCGTGACGTCCTCACGCCCGAGCTGATGGCCGAGGTGTTCGGCGTGCGGGCGGCCGTGGTCGACCACCCGCTGACCGGCGACCCGCGATGACGAAGGGCAACGCCGCCCGCCCGGCCGGGAACCGGCACCATCTCGCCGCTCCGAGAGAAGTAGGACATCTGCGGGAACTCGCCTGCTCTGTTGCCCGACTACTGCATCAGAGCACGCCGCCCCACGAGCATCCCGCAGCGAGGAACCAGCATGTCGAAGAAGCGTCCTGTCGACGTCGCCCTGGCCGCAGCCCTCTGTCTGGCCGCCACGGCATGCGCCGACTCCTCGACCGATGACGCCGGGGACAAGACATCCGCGGCAGCCGCGAAGCCCGGCTACCCGGTGACCGTCAAGAACTGCGGAACGGCCGAGACCTTCACCGAGACGCCCAGCAGAGTGGTCGTCATGAACGGGGCTTCCGTCGCCGAGGTCTCCACATTGCTCGCCCTCGACCTCGGCGACCAGATCGTGGCCAACCAGCAGAGCTACGGAATGTCCGAGGTACCGGGCCGGGCCAAGGCCATCAAGGATCTGCCCACGGGGAACGTCAACCTCAACGATGCCTACGACATCCCCCGCGAGGCGATGCTGGGCCTGCGGCCCGACCTCGTGCTGTCCACGACCTCCTACGGCTTCGACGCCAAGAACGGCTTCACCACCCGGGAGCAGCTGAAGGGGGTGAACGCGAACAGCTATGTCTCCCCGCAGGGCTGCGACCAGGACACCTCCAGGATGACCATCGACGACAGCTACACGCTCCTGCGGGACGTGGGCCGGATCTTCAACGTCGGCGACCGCGCGGAGAAGCTGATCGCCGCCTCGAAGAAACACATCGACGAGGTGTCCGCCAAGGTCGACGGTGAGAAGAAACCGAAGGTCATGGTCCTCTTCTCCAACATGGTGATGGGCGGCAACGACTTCAGCTCCGTCGTCGCCAAGGGCATCTTCAACGACATCCTCGCCAAATCCGGCGGCAGGAACGCCTTCCAGAACGCCTCGAAGACGTCCTTCGCCGACCTGAGCAAGGAGAAAGTGGCCGCCACGGACATCGACGCACTCATCGTCATCGGCTACAACGACCCCGACCCGGCGGCCTACGCCAAGAAACTGCTCAAGGAGTTCCCCCAGTGGCCGGCGGCCAAGAACAACACATACGTGGTCCTGTCCGACTCGATGTACCTGGGCCCCAGCAACGACCTCGCCGTCGAGAAGATCGCCAGGATGCTGCACCCCGACAAGTTCTGAGCCACGTGCGGCAGTCGCTGGCGGTGGTCGGACTGCTGGCCGTGCTCGTCGCCGCCATGGTGGTGGCGGTGAGCATAGGAGCGGTCAACGTCCCCCTGGCCGATGTGTGGCGGATCCTGCTGCGCCACATCACCGGCAGCGGAGCCACCGGCGACCCGGCGCTGGACCAGATCGTCTGGAACTTCCGGGCGCCCCGTGTCGCCCTGGCCGCCCTGGTCGGCGCGGGCCTGGCCGTCGCCGGGGCAGTGCTTCAGACCCTGGTCTCCAACCCGCTCGCCGACCCGACCGTCCTGGGCTTCTCCTACGGCGCGTCCCTCGGCGCCGTGCTGGTCATCACCCTCGGCGGTGCCGCGGTCGGCGGTCTCGGTGTGTCGGGCGCGGCGTTCGTCGGCGCCCTGGCGGCAGGAGCCCTGGTCTTCGCCCTCGGACAGCGGCAGGGCCGCCTGGCCCCGACCCGGCTGGTGCTGGCCGGGGTGGCGGTCGGCTACGTCCTGCTGTCGGTGACCAGCTTTGTCCAACTGCTGGCCACCCCCACCGAACTGCGAACCGTGATGTTCTGGATGCTGGGCAGCGTCGCCGGTGCCCAGTGGGACCAGTTGCCCACCGTCACGGTCGTGGTCCTCACCGGCACCGCCGTGCTGACCCTGTTCGGACGCAGGCTCAACGCCCTGCTGGCCGGCGACGAGTCCGCCACCGCGCTCGGTGTGGACGTCAACCGGCTGCGCGCCGTCCTGCTGGTGATCAGCGCGCTGCTCACCGGCACCGTCATCGCCGTCGCCGGGGGCATCGGCTTCGTCGGCCTGATGATCCCCCACCTCGTACGCCTCACCGTCGGCGCCGACCACCGAAGACTGCTGCCCCTGTCCGCGCTCCTGGGCGCCGTCAACCTCGTGATCGTCGACCTCCTCTCCCGTACCCTCACCCGCCCCAACGAGCTGCCACTGGGCATCCTCACCGCCTTGCTCGGCGCACCGTTCTTCCTGTGGCTGCTGCGCCGCAACAAGGGCCTGGACACCGTATGAAGCTGACCGTGGACCGGCTCCACGTCACCCTGGACCGCGACCCGATCCTCCGCGAGGTGAACCTGGAGGCCTGCGAGGGCGACATCGTCGGGCTCGTGGGCCCCAACGGCAGCGGCAAATCCACCCTGCTGCGTGCGGTCTACCGCTCGCTGCGCCCGGCCGGCGGCGTGGTCACGGTGGGCGGGGACGATGTGTGGTCCCTGCCCGTCCGCACGGCCGCCCGCCGCACCGCGGCCGTTCTCCAGGACTCCGGACACACCACCGGCCTGTCCGTCACCGAGATCGTCGCTCTGGGGCGTACGCCGCACCACGGCCTGATGGGGCGGGACGGCGCCGAGGACCGCGGGGCCGTGGCCGAAGCGATCGACCGCTGCGGTGTCGGCCCGTTCGAGGACCGCGACTACGCGACCCTGTCCGGCGGCGAACGCCAGCGCGTCCTGCTGGCCCGCGCCCTCGCCCAGCGTCCGCAACTCCTCGTACTCGACGAACTCACCAACCACCTCGACATCCGCGCCCGGTTCGAACTCCTGGACCTGATCCGGGCCACCGGGATCACCACCCTCGCGGTCCTGCACGACCTGGACCTCGCCGCCCGGCTCTGCGACCACCTCGTGGTGCTCCACGACGGCACCGTGGTGGCGGCGGGACCAGTCCTGGACGTCCTGACTCCGGATCTCCTCCACGACGTCTTCGGCGTGCGGGCCACCACCGACCGGCACGCCGACGGCGTCGTCCGCATCACCTATGCCGCCCAGCCCCTCGCCCCCGGCTGAGAAGGCCGCCCGGTTGTGTGATGGCCCGAGCGTCATGTCCGGCGGCCCGGAGTTGTCCGACCATGCGGTCCTCGGCTAGGGGCTGAGCGCTTGTCGCAGTGCCTCGTCAAGGAGGTGTCGCAGCCGTGTGGCCGTGTCGGCCACCACGGTGGCAAGGAGCGCCGGGCCGGCCAGGGCGGCCAGCGCACCGTGGGCCGGGGTGGCGGGGTCGCCGAGGAGGACCGGTGGGCGGTCCGCGGGGGCGAGGGACGGGTCGACGACGAGGAGGTGGCCGCAGGCGCGGTGCGAGCCCACGACGGCCGGGCCGTCCCAGGCGGGGTGAGGGTCGCCGTAGGAGGTGTGCTGGTCGAGAAGGGGGCGCCCGGCGCGGAGCACGGTGAGGCGGGTGGACAGGCGGCCGCTGGCCTCACCGGTGCGGCCGAGGACCTGTTCCTCCCTCAGGACGAGCCGGGCGGTGGCGGCGAGGTCGACGGTGCAGGTCTGGCGGAGGTTGCTGCCGGCAGCGCTGATCAGGGGCTGCGGCAGCCAGTGCAGGGCGGCGTCCTCGCCGACGGTCAGGCGGATGTCGTAGGTGGCGGCGTCATCGCCGGGGCCGCGCAGCGCGATGGTGGAGGCGGCTCCGGTGACCTGGAGGCGGGCGCGCGGGCCGGTGTCGACATGGAGCGCGAGCCGGTCACCACCGAGAGGGCCGCTCATGGCGCCGATGACGTCGACACGGGCCATGCCGCCACGGGTGCGCAGCCTCCGGAGGTGGAAGGGACCGTCGTTGCTGAGCAGCGGGAGGGTGGTGCTGCGGCCGTTGTGGCCGGCCCGCACCCGGGCGGTCGCCACGACGCCCGATGCGTCCGGGCGGGCCGCGGGGAGGGGCGCGAGGTCTTCGGCGAGCATGCTCATGTCTCCTGTCGGGGCGTGACGGGATCAGTGCGCTACGGCGGTGGGTTCGGGCCGCGCGGTCCCGTCGCGCCAGGAGGTGAGGCGGTCCAGCACCCAGTCGGCGATGGGCCGGACGCCGTCGTCGCCGGTGAGGGAGGTGAACACGACGGGGAGGCCGCCGCGCCGCTGGGCCGCGTCGGAGGCCATGGTGCCGAGGTCGGCGCCGACGTACGGCGCGAGGTCGGTTTTGTTGACGACGAGGAGGTCGGCGGTGGTGATTCCGGGGCCTCCCTTGCGGGGGATGTCGTCGCCGCTGGAGACGTCGATGACGAAGATCTGCGTGTCGACGAGGCCCTTGGAGAAGGTGGCGGTGAGGTTGTCGCCGCCGGACTCGACGAGGATCAGATCAACGGGGCCGAGGCCGTCCTCAAGCGCTTCGACGGCTTCCAGGTTGGCGGAGATGTCGTCGCGGATCGCGGTGTGCGGGCAGGCTCCGGTTTCCACGGCGGTGATCCGCTCGGGGGGCAGGACGGCCTCGTGGAGCAGGAACTCGGCGTCCTCGCGGGTGTAGATGTCGTTGGTGACGACGGCCAGCGAATACCGGTCGCGCAGGGTGCGGCACAGGGCGGCGACGGTGGCGGTCTTGCCGGAGCCGACCGGGCCGCCGAGGCCGATCCTGAGGGCGCGGCGGGTGCCGTCGGGGCGGTCGGGGTCGGGGCCGGGGTCGGGGCCGTCGTCGGCGGAGACGGCGCCGGGGCCCTCGTGCGTGTGGTCCAGGTGCATGGGCGTGAGCTCCTTGTGGTGTGTGCAGGGCCCGGGCCGGGTCCGGCGTCAGGAGGCGAACAGCCGCATCGGCCAGGCGGCGTGCTGTTCGGCGGTGATGTCCAGCAGTGGCGACGACGCGGCCGGCAGGACGCCGACCCCCTCGTCGGCGACCCGAGCGGCGGCGTCGGCGGCCTGGCGGGCCACGGCGTCGACGTCGTGGCAGAGAGCGGCGATGACCGCGGTGGCGTCGAACGGGTCGAGGCCGAGCAGCCGCACGGCCGCCGTGGCGGGGCCTGTGACGCTGTCGAAGGCCGCGGCCTGTGCGGCGTCCAACGTGGTGAGACCGCCCGCACGGGCGGCGACGCCCAGCACGACAGGCTGGTGGGCGCCGCCCGGCAGATCGCGGGCAAGCCGCTCGAGCGCCTCGCACGGCCAGGCCGCGCGGGCCGCCCGCAGCATCTGCCGGCCCAGCTTGCGGGCCGTGGCCCGCAACGCCGGTGCGGGGGTACGGGCGTCGGCGGCCTCGTCCAGGACGAGCGGGTCGCATCCGGCGGCGGCCGCGGCGGCCAATGAGGCGGCGGTGAGGCCCGCCGTATGCAGGCGGCCACGGCAGAACGCGTCGAGGGTGGCGGGATCACGGACGGCACGGGCGGCGACGGCGGCCTCGACGCCGCCCGAATGCGCGTGGCCCCCCGCCGGGAAGCGGCCGTCGGCGAGTACGAGGAGAGCGGTGCGGCTCATGGACGGTCAGAAGATGAAATAACGCTGGGCCATGGGAAGTTCCGACGCGTAGTGCGTGGGAGCCGGCCGCTGGGGGCAGAGCGCTTCGTCGGCATGCGCCTGTTCCTCCTTGAGCCGACGCAGTTCGGTGATGCAGGTGTCCTCGATGAACACCTCGTAGGTGTTCGGGTCGACCCGGATGTCCGGGGTGGCGTCGTTGAGCACCATGTGCCGTTTGAACACCTGGCGCGTGTCCTTGATCTCGTACAGGGACTTGCTGATCCCGAGTTTCCGCGCGGTGACCGTGGCCCGCGGGCTGACGAAATTGACCGAGTTGGCGCCCGGCGCGTTTCCTGTGGCGCCCCACATCGGACGGGGCAGGACGGGTTGAGGGGTGGGGATGGACGCGTTGGCGTCACCGACCTGCGCATAGGCGATCTGCCCGCCCTTGAGGACGAGGTGCGGCTTCACGCCGAAGAACTTCGGCTCCCACAGCACCAGGTCCGCCAGCTTGCCCCGCTCCACGGAGCCGATCAGGTCGTCCGCGCCGTGGGCGATGGCCGGGTTGATCGTGTACTTGGCGACGTAGCGGCGGGCGCGGAAGTTGTCCGCCTCCTGCCGCTGCTGCTCCTGCTCCGCGGCGGTGCCTTCGCGCAACTGGCCGTAGCGTGTCCTCATCACATGGGCGGTCTGCCAGGTCCGCATGATCATCTCGCCGATGCGGCCCATGGCCTGCGCATCGGACGACATGATCGAGATGGCGCCCATGTCGTGCAGCAGATCCTCGGCCGCCATCGTCGAGGGCCGCACCCGGGAGTCGGCGAAGGCCCGGTCCGCCTCCAGCTCCGGGTTGAGGTGGTGGCAGACCATCATCATGTCGATGTGCTCCTTGACGGTGTTGACCGTCAGGGGGCGCGTCGGGTTCGTGGAAGCCGGCAGGACGTTCTCCTCCCCGCACAGGGTGATCATGTCCGGGGCGTGGCCGCCGCCGGCCCCCTCGATGTGGAAGATGTGCAGGGGACGGTCCTTGAACGCGGCCTTGGTGCTCTCCACGAAGCCCGCCTCGTTCAGCGAGTCCGCGTGCAGGGCGAGCTGCACGCTGTTGGAGACCAGGCCGTCCGTCCGGTCGTCGTCCTCCGGGCCGTTCCTGCCCTCGCACACCTTCAGGCAGATGTCGATGGCCGCGGGGGTGGCGCCCCAGTCCTCGTGAATCTTGAAGCCGATCACGCCGGCCTTCACCTGGCCGAGCATCGACTCGCGGGACATGGTGCTCCCCTTGCCCAGCACCCCGACGTTCACCGGGAACCCGTCGAGCGCCTTGAACAGACGCCCGACGTGCCACTCGCCCGGGGTGACCGTGGTCGCGGTGGACCCCTCGGCCGGTCCGGTGCCACCGCCGATCAGGGTCGTCACCCCGGACGCGAGGGCCTCGCCGACCTGCTCCGGGCAGATGAAATGGACATGGGTGTCCACCCCGCCCGCGGTCAGGATGCGGCCCTTGCCCGAGATCACCTCGGTCTCCGGGCCGATCACGAAGTCCGTCGGCCGGACCCGCGCCGGCCCGTCCGTCCGGCCCTCGTGGATCTTGTCCATGGTTTCTGGGTTGTACGCCTTGCCGAGGGCGGTGATCCTCCCGTCCCGGATCGCGACGTCCGCTTTGACCACGCCCCAGTGATCCAGGATCACCACGCCGGTGATCACCGTGTCCGCAGGGCCGTCCTCGCCGGCGCCGCGTGGCATCGCCGACTGGCCCATCGACTCACGGATCACCTTGCCGCCACCGAAGACCATCTCGTGCCCGCTCCTGCTCACCAGCGGGCTGACCCTGCTCTCGTCCTCGCTCTCGCTCTCGTCCTCGCCCTCGGGGGCAGGAGCGGACGGAAGGCCTACCCGCCGGTCTTTGGACAGACCGCCCGACCAGTCGTCGGTGACCTTGATACGCAGCGCGGTGTCCGCCAACCGGATCTCGTCCCCCGTCGTCGGGCCGAAGAGGTCTACATAAACCTCGCGCTCGATCGTCCTGGTGTTCTTCCGCTCAGCCACGGTCGTCAGCTCCCTCACCATCGGCGTCCTCCGGGGGCTGGTTCCGCAGCCGCCCGCCGACCAGCCCGCGCAGCCCCAGCACCTTCCGCTCGCCCTCGATGCGCACCAGTTCCACCGTGCGGCGATCACCCGGCTCGAACCGTTCGGACGTGCCGGCCGCGACGTTGAGCCGCTTGCCGTAGGCCCGCGCCCGCTCGAACTCGAGTCCCGCGTTGGCCTCATAGAAGTGGTAGTGCGACCCGACCTGCACCGGCCGGTCGGTCGGGTTGTGCACCTCGATCTCCGTGACGTCCAGCCCCGGGTTCAAAGGCACCGACTCGTCGACGAAGTCGACTTTGCCGGGGTGGAGTTCGATCTCCTCGCGCGGCGCGTCGAACGGGTCGTGAATCGTCACCAGCTTCGTGCCGTCCGGGAACGTCGTCTCGACCTGGACGTTGTCGATCATCTCCGGGACACCGTCCATGACGTCGTCCCGGGTCAGGACCTGCCGACCCGAGTCCATGATGTCGCCGACACTCCGGCCCATGCGCGCCTGGTCGTAGACGTAGGCAGTGAGCAGCGCCACCGCCTCCGGGTAGTTCAGCCTGATTCCCTGCTCTCTGCGCTGCCGCGCCACGCCGGCCGCCACATGGACCAGCAGGCGCTCCTGCTCATGGGGACTGAAATGCATGGTGTCCTTCTCGGATCCCTGGACGAACGTCTGCCGACGGCGCAGGCGGGCCCACCGAATCCAAGGGCCGGGCCACCCTGCGCCGCAGTCGATCGTCCTGGGCCGGGCCGGCGCGTCGACGCGGAACCATCCCTTTCACCCCGGACGGACGGCTGAGCGAACATGCCGACGAAGGTGACGGGAAGCAGACTTCGGAGCGCGAATCGGCGATTCCCGGCCAGCAGAGGCCGCCATCCCGAGGGGCGCAACAGGCCAACGTTTCTGCGCCAAGTCCATGGGCCGCACAGCGTGGGGGCGCGCTTGCGACGGACAGGAGCCGCCCCTCCCGGAGTTCACATATCGCTTCGTCGCTGCCGATGCCCGATCAGGAACCGGCACGCCACACAGACGTCTGGTCGTGGCAGTGGCCGGTCCACGACCGTCGCCCAGGGGCCCGATGCGCCCCCGCGGCCCCGGTCGACGCGGTGCCGCGTCGACCGAGACCGTACGAGGCTGTACGGGGCCGTTCGGGCTCAGTAGGCGTCCACCGTGGTGCCCTCGGGGACCTGGAAGCAGGCGGAGACGAGGTGGAACATGATCCCGGCCTCCGCGCCGCTCCTTTCGGCGTCCCTCGCGGTCGGGATCAGCAAGGTGGCTTTGAGGGTGAACTTCTTCCGGGTGGAGTCGGCCATCAGGAACGGGGACTGGGCGACGGTCGACTCCCGCCCCTCGTGGACGACCTCCCAGCCGTGCCGGGGGAGATCCTCGCCGAGGCCCTGCCAAGCGGCCTCGAGGTCCCCGGCCGGCACGCCGTACACCGACCACAGGTGGCGGATGACATAGAACGTCTCCGGGTCCAGGTCGCCGCACACGTCCACGCCCGGGCCGGGCGCGGTCGTCTTCCCCTTCACCCGCAGCAGGTCGTACAGCTCGCTGGAGAGCTGCCTGGCCTCCTCCCTGGGCGCGGAGACCTCCCGCACCTCGGGGGTGTAGCCCAGACCGTGATCGCCGGAGTCGGGCACGTCGGATGCGTCGGATACGTCGGACATCGAAAACACCCCGCTACTTCAGCTGGACCTCGTCGTAGCGTCCCACCACGACTCTCGCCTGGTTCTCCAGGCTCTCCGAACCGGCCAGCCAGTAGTTTCCGTGCCCCTTGGTGTCGGTGGCCATCTGGTTGGCGCCGAAGATCGGGTCGCTGGGGGTGATGAACTGCGTCAGACCCTCGTGGTGGCCGTGAGTGGGCGCCCCCCACTTGGGCACCCAGTCACCCTGCGCCTTCTGGTTCCACACATGTCCTGAGGGCACGTCCAGGTCCTCGGCCCGACCCACCTGGACGCCGGGGCTGCCGCTGAGCATCACATCGTCCGCGTCCAGAGTGCCCTGGCGGGCGGCGGAGCCCACCACCACGGTCCCGTAGCTCTGCGCCTGCACCGACAGGTGGTCGTTGACCGACGGGTCGTGCGAGGTGCGCAGCCCCGACAGGAAGTCGTTGAAGTCTCCCGCCGCCCGGTCCGCGTACTTGTCCTTCATGGCTTCCGGGAAAAAGTTCTGTGGAGCGTCGTAGCCGTGCCAGGTGATGGTCGACACCTTGGGGTCGCCCGGCATCGCGCTGGCGGCCTGCCACAGGTTCGTGCCCGCGATAACGGGTTTGTTGATGCCGCCGAGGGTGCCGTTGGTGCCACCGACCATCACCCCGGTGTGTTCGGCCGTGTCCGGATTGCCGTTCGCGATGATCGCGCGACCGTTTTTCTCGGGGTCGAAATCCAGCAGATACGCAGGCGGCAGCCCGTCGCCGGTCGGTTTGTAACCCTTGGGCCGGGTGTTGTCGAAGGCGTCGGCCTTCCCCGTGTCATCGAAACGCATCTGAATGCGTTTCATGCCGTTGAGGGAGGACTCCAATTGCTTCTTATGGTTGTTCCACTTGGTCCACTCAGGGTTGGTCATGGAAGTGCGACCGACCATGATGTTCCTGGGCTTCGGCTCGGGCGGGAGATTGGCCAGTTCGGTCTGGTACTTCGCCCGCTGCTCGTTGAACCAGACGCGGTTCGCCTCGTCGCGGTCCTCGACGGGAAGGCCGTCCAACTTGCCCACGCTCGCCGGATACAGGGAGATGTACTCCGCCTGCTCCTCCTTGGACAGGCTCTTCCACCAGGCCGCGTTGTCCTTGGGCGACTTGT